>JASFQO010000148.1:0-6260 GCA_050115405.1 Bacillota bacterium | reverse complement strand
ATTTTCACCAAAATCACCTCTTGTATACTAAAATAAATTCTCCACCCGTTTTTTTCATCCTGCTCCAAATTAATGATTTTATAACATTTTCACCAAAAATTGTTATACTGATCCCAAAATGAATTTCCCGGCCACAAAAAAAACCGCCTCATGCGAGACGATCTCAAGTTAACTTTGCCACGGCGGCTCTTCCGGCAGACAGGTCCGAAAGGCGGCGATTAATTTCGCCTCATAGCTTCCGGCATACGTTTGGTTAAAAAATTTGGGCATAGCTTCCTGATAAAACCGTTGCCACGAAACGTCTTCCTTTCCCGGATTAATCGGATAAAACAAGGCGCCGGCCGCCCGGGCCGCTTGTAAATCGCCCAAAGCGTCGCCGACCATCAGTACATGGTCCGCCGGATATTTACCCCCGGCGGTCAGGTCGAGCTGCTCCTGTTTACTGCCATGTTCCTGACCGGCGATAATAGCCGCATATGGCGCCAGGTCGTTGGCGGCCCACTCCCTCTCCAAGGCCTCGGCCGGAGTCTGGGAAACGCAGATGATATCCGCCTGTTGGGTTAACTGCGCCAGACATTCCCGCACATATGCAAAAGGCAGAATACCTACGGCAATCGCCGCCACCGCCTCATTGACCTCTTTACTCCATTCCAAAACTTTTAGCAAGTCCGGGTCGGCGGTCCGAGTGACTTCAGCTTGCAGGCCGGCATTCCCTAATGGCGCGCCTGAAGCGGCCCACTGCCGCAAGCTCCGGAGCCGGGGCAGTTCCACTCCTTTTGCCTGCACTTCGGGACGGGCGCTTAGATAATCAAACAATTTAAGCAGGGCTAAAAACCGATTCGTGCCGCGCCATTTCGAATAGAGATTGACAAATTCCACTGTCTCCCGGACATATTTGGCAATCGGTTGCAAACCCCAAAAACGGATAATTACCGGGCAAAAACATTCTTTTTGTTTGATTTCCATGGTATCAAAAACACAACCATCCGAATCGACCCCCACAAAGAAAGGGTGTCCCGGTTGAAAATTTTGCAGTTGTCCCTGAAAATGACTCAAGAGGCATCCCATCCCTCCACGTTATTAGGGTGAAAATTACCGTCAGGTAATTTACACTCAAGAGTTTTGTGCCGCAGCGCAGGCATGAACGTTAAAGCGAATAAACTTCCTTCGCTTCCAGCAGGTGTACGGCCGACCGCTCCAGCAGATCAACCGCGCGATCGATATCCTCCACCCTGAAAACCACTACGGCGTTTTCATGAGTTTTACCCACAAAGGCGTACATATATTCAATATTGACTCCCACGCTGTCTAAGGCCGCCAACACCCGGGCCAGGCCGCCCGGCTCGTCGGGGACGGCCACGGCAATTACCTCGGTCTCGCTGACGGTAAAGTCATGTCCCTTCAAAATCCACCCGGCTTGGGCCGGATCGCTGACGATCAACCGCAAGATGCCGAAATCAGTGGTATCCGCGATTGAAAGCGCCCGAATGTTAATCCCGTTCTCACCCAAGACTTTGGTAATGGTTGCCAGCCGTCCGGACTTATTTTCCAAAAATACGGAGATCTGTTTCACCTTCACGTCCAAACCCCTCCCGTCTGTCGATCGATCATCAATATTAAAAAATTCGCAAGTCATCCTCTTTTTCCTGCCTTTTTTTATTTTTGATACACATCCCGTTTATCAATGATCCGTTTCGCTTTGCCTTCACTGCGGGGGATCGTCTTCGGTTCAACCAACTTAATCCGCGATGATATTCCCAACACACTGGCAATCTCGCGCTTGATTTTTACTTCCAAATCCTCCAGACGCCGGACTTGGTCGGAGAAAAGCCGTTCGGAAACCTCCACCCAAATCTCCAGATCATCCAGATTGCCTTCACGGTCGACGATCAACTGATAATGCGGCTCGGTCTCGCCAATTTCCAACAGGACGCTTTCAATCTGCGACGGGAAAACATTGACCCCCCGGATGATTAACATATCATCGGTCCGCCCCATGACCCGGCGCATCCGGACATGTGTCCGGCCACAGGCGCACGGTTCGTGATTTAAGATGCTGATGTCCCGGGTGCGGTAACGGATCAGCGGCAAAGCCTCTTTGGTAATGCAGGTAAAGACCAATTCGCCTTTTTCGCCGTCCGGCAGTACTTCCCCGGTATTGGGATCAATCACTTCGACCAGAAAATGATCTTCCCAGACGTGCAGGCCGTCCTGCTCCCAACATTCGCAGGCAACGCCCGGTCCCATGATTTCGCTTAAACCGTAAATATCCAAAGCCTTGATATTCAGCTTGCGCTCGATCTCCTTACGCATATTGTCCGACCAGGGCTCCGCGCCGAAGATTCCGACCCGCAAAGCCAGATCTTCCGATTTGATGCCTTCCTCGGCCAGCGATTCCGCCATATAGAGCGCATACGACGGCGTACAGGCTAAAACGGTTGATCCGAAGTCCTTCATAATATGCAATTGCCGTTTGGTATTGCCGCCGGAAGTCGGCACGACGGTCGCGCCAATCTTCTCCGCGCCGTAATGGGCGCCCAATCCCCCGGTGAATAGGCCATATCCGTAAGAAACCTGCACAATATCCTTCTTGGTGACATTGCCGCCGCCCATGGAACGGGCAATCACTTCCGCCCAGGTATCAATATCATTGGCCGTATAACCGACCACCGTCATCTTGCCGGTCGTCCCCGACGAGGCGTGGAACCGGGTTATCCTATCCTGGGGCACGGCGAACAGACCGAACGGATAGTTATCGCGCAGGTCTTGTTTGACTGTAAACGGTAATTTGGTCAGATCCCCGACGCTTTGGATATCCTCCGGCTTGATTCCGGCTGCGTCCAACTTTTGCTTATAAAACGGGACATTCCGATAGACCCGCTCCACCGTCTTTCGCAGCCGCTCGGTCTGCAGCTTTTCCAGCTCGCTCCGGGACATTGTCTCCACTTTGGCATTCCACATTTGCTAATTCCCCCTCTGGCTTTTTAAAAATAAAAAACCTTTCGTCTCGTTCGAGACGAAAGGTTTGCTTCCGTGGTACCACTCAAATTGACTGTCGCCAGCCCGCTTCTCCAACCGCAACCCGGGCAGTCCGCCGGACTCGACGCTTACTGCCAGTGTTAGGATCGCTCCCTTTAGCTAACGGCGGGAGATTCCGGCCCGACCTACTACCGTTTCCGGATTCAGCAGGCAACTCCAAGGCGAACTTCCGGCCAAACCTGTAAACCCCCTCGCACCATCCGGGGCTCGCTGCCATTCGTAACTTGGGCAACTGCCGCAAGTCACAAACTCCGGCTGTAAGATTTACCAGCCTGATTACAAGCGTTGGCGTACTTTTCCTCTTCAACGTTGTTAAATTATATGTCTAAACCACTATAATTATTTTAAATTATATCACAATTGTAATCAGGAATCAATTTAAAATTTCAGGCTCGCCTGCGCTGAAAAAGGTGACGGTGATTCTCACAAAATCGCCGGCTGCAAATAGCATTCGGCAAATTTCTCCTCTTGGGCGCATTGCTCGCAGAGATAGAGATCATACTCCTCACAATACCACTTAAGCGGATTCTGACCGGAACCGCAGACGTCGCAAACTGTCTTCGCCGGTTTGTTCCGTTTGACTTCCCGGGGATAACGCGCCTGTGGTTCCGCGTCATGCACGGCGACCAGTTCCACTTCAAAACGTTGCTCGGTTCCGAAGTCGAAGACATAAGCAATTTTTTGTTTGACCGAAAGTCCCAACCGGCCGATAACCGCCTTATTCGCCGGACGGCTCCCATCGCTCCTCGGATGAGCATACTCGGTGGTTTGATCCCAAAATTTATTGCTTAAAAAGAAGGCGTATAAATGTTCCTCGTCAAATTCAAAGACATTATAGATTGCCCCATGTAAATCATGCAGTGTGTCTGTGCCGCGGATTTCAATCTGGCGCCAAATTCGTTTCGCGTAAAAAAGCTTGACTTTAAAGACGAATATCCGGCCGCCATATTCTTTCGCCGCCGCAGTCCCCTTGTTGAGCGGAAAATCAAGCACTTTCGCCTTCTTGCCTTTTCCCGTCGGCGGCGTCGGGTTAAAATTACTCAACAAAAATTGGAACAAGTCCTCAATCTCATTCTCATCCGGCTCCTCCTCCGGATAATCAATACCGGCTAAAACCGCTTGTAACAATTCCGCGTCGCCGATTTGCTCCGACATCGCCCTTACCCGCCGCGGTTTTCGCGTCTTACCCTGCAATCGTTCTCCCAAAGGGGTTAACTCGTATTCACCCGCCATTGAAAAAAGTTTATTCCGGACCGCCTGTAGATTGTCAAGCTCATCTAAGATCTCACTCAGTTCCCACGCCAAATCATAAATTTCCGGATAGACCTGCCGGATCAAATGAAAGTAGTAACCAAAGGGGGTAAAAAAGTAAATATCCAGCATTTGTTCGATCTTGAATAATTTGATAATATTTTCCCGGCCGGAACCCATCGACTGTAATATTTCTTCGAAATTACCCGATAACGGCAGATATTCCAATTTCTTTAAATCAAGGCCCATCTTTTTAAAGAGCGTTTCCATAGTCGTTTCAAAACTCTTGGGATTTCTTAAAAACTCCATAATGCGCAACACCGAGAATTCTTTCCGTAAGTCCGGGAAAGCGTTAGTCAGCTTTTTTGAACATAAAGTCACCATATGCTGCGCCATTAGCAGTAACTGGTCTTGCTTGGTCAGGCTGAAAAAATCCTCCGCCCGCGCCGCTGTCCGGGCGGTCCAACCGCCCTCCGCCTCGGTAAGTTCCAAATACCGGGCTTCACAGGCAATCAAGCCCAGGATATTGATATAATGACGATCCGGTATCCAAAGACTCTTTGGCAATTTAACATATTCCCCGGCGGACAAGATTCCGGGCTTCACCATCGCCAGACCGGCGCCGGCCGCCTCCAAAAAATGCCGCATATCATTACTCAGCGGGTGGTTGTCCGCTTGCAGACAGACAAAACGACATTGCATCCGAGTAATCCTTTTGCCTTTATAAGTACATTCCAAAACAGGAGCCGCGGTCATCTCGGGCCCGAATTCCCGTTCACAAAGCAGACTGACAATATTAGCCGGGGTCAGCGCTATTTCCGGGTTTAAGGTCGAGAAATAATATTTCCGAAACAACTGGTGATAACATTGCGCTAAAATTTCCCGCTCCGCCCGGTTTTCTCCCCGATAACCATCCATAAATGCCACTAAAAACCGCCCCAAAGCCATAGTAATACTTTTCTGCCTCTGACAAAAATCACTAACTTGTTCAGAACACTCCATCATTGTTCCCCTTTCTGCAGGCTAATCCCCGGATTATCCTATAGTAAGCTTGGCAAGAGCGAAGTTGACTCCGGCTTCACTCCCCGGTTTCCATCTTGCGCAGCCGTTTGACCAATTTGGCGATCCGGCCGCTCTCCCCGCGGACCTCAAACTCATACCGCCAGGTCCCGGCCTTTTGGATGCTCTCCACCAACCGAATCTCCACCAAACACTCCTCCGCCCACCGGATTACCTTTTTGGGCTCAACCGTCGTCATGATCGTCTCGGTGTAAACAATACTCTGCAGCGCCATTCAAATCCTCCGTCCTTACTTAAAAATTTCGCACCAACACTTCGTCGATCGCCCCGCGTTTGTCGGGGTCGGAGTTAATTGCCCGTTTCGCTTGAATGATTACCATTCGATAGTCGCGATAGAGTTCCTTGATCAATGGGGTGGCCGAGTTGGATAATAAAAATTGCACTTCGCGTTGGGTCAGATCGTCACAGACTTGTTTCAGCCGCCGCTGTTCCCGCCGGTCGAACCCGCCCCGGTCATACCCGGTAAAGTTGGCGGTATCGGAAACCGGGTCATACGGCGGGTCCAGGTAGACAAAGTCTCCCTTTCGCGCAGTTTGCAACACAGTCTCAAAGTCCTTGTTATACAACATAATATCGGACCGGTTGAAATAAGCGCTAACCGCTTTTAGGGCCACCGCGTTGACTATCTTGGGGTTTTTATAACTACCGAAGGGCGTATTGAATTCCCCGGCGCGATTGACACGAAACAGACCATTGTAACAGGTCTTATTTAAATAAATTAACCGCGAGGCTTTCTCGACTGCCGTTAAACTATGATATTTTTGCTTGTCGCGGTCGAGTTCGCGAATCTGATAAAAGTAAGCGGCGTTATTTTGGTGTTTCTCCAAATCGGTAATCAAAGCCGCGACATCATCCTTGATCACCCGGTAAAGATTGATTAATTCTTCATT
>JASFQO010000147.1:0-6266 GCA_050115405.1 Bacillota bacterium | reverse complement strand
GATTTGCCGTCGGTGCGCAATTATATCCCGGTTTATCTCCAGCAATGATTATCGGTGCAATACTGGCGGGATATATTCTGGTAACGGCATTATTGATTTTAACCGGTGATATCGGCTTAACTTACGGTATTCCATTTGTTGTTTATTTGCGGGTCTGTTTTGGATATAGCGGATCAATTATTCCCGGTTTAATAAGGACGATACCTTGTTTCTTTTGGTTTGGCTTTCAAACCTGGGTGGGAGCTTTGGCGTTAGATACAATTATGAAAATGACAATCGGTTATTCCAATCTAACCTTGCTAATCATCATCTTTGGAGCGGTTCAGGTATTTAATGCGATTTATGGTTTGAAAGCAATGGCAAAATTTGATTGGATAGCTATACCTATGCTGGCGATTGTATTATCCATGACATTTTTATGGTTGTTAAAATCACATAATGTCGGCATTGCCGATATCATGGCCGCCCCTGCAAAAGGGAGAACCTCTTTTATCTTTGCAATTATGGGCATAGCGGGAGGTTGGATTACCATGGCCCTAAATAGTCTTGACCTTACCAGAAAATTAAAGAGAGATGAAAAATATGAAGAACAGAGTTTTTGGCAAAGGAATAAGAATGCTTTGACCGCCGAAGTGTTGGGACTGGTTATTGTCGGGACGCTAATCCTAATTGTCGGAATGACAGCCGGGATACTGACAGGTGTCTGGAATCCTATTGACGTTTTGGTAAAGGCGTTCCAAAATTCGAATCCGTTTATTCTGATAGTTGCTTTTTTAACTATAGCCTTTGCGCAATGGTCGACTAATACGGCTGCTAATTTGATGCCTCCCGCCTACATTTTAATCAATATATTTCCTAAATTTAACTTTGCCAAAGCTACTATAATTTCCGGCATTGTCGGATTGTTGATTATGCCCTGGAAATTTGGAGATTATCTGGTCCAATTTCAGGTTATAACCTCAGGTCTGCTCGGACCGATTGTGGGGATCATGATCGCCGATTATTACTTGATCAGAAAAAGAATGCTCAATATCAAAGATATGTATGAAGAAAACGGCCAATATCAATATAAAAATAATTATAACCCCGCCGCGATGTGGACTTTGGCCGGATCATTCATTGCCGGGGTAATTTTTAAAAACTATGCTTTCTTTGTAAGTTTTGGTGTCAGCCTGGTTCTTTATGTTATTTTAATGAAGCAACTGGTGTTGGAAAAATATGAACAAAATATCGGAAAATATATTCCATTTGACCCAATAAAGCAATAGCGGGTAGTTTAAAAGCAAAGGAGATGTCCGGGATGCTTTCTCCAACCAGAGAAAAGGAAATAATCGCGTTTTGCCGGGAATTAGTAAGGACCAGAAGTTATTCCGGGGAAGAAGCGGATATAACTAAAAAATTAAAATTATATTTTCAAAAGATGGGTTATGACCATGTCGGCAACGATGAATATGGAAATATTATCGGACGGATCAAAGGAAACAGGCCGGGACGGAGTATTCTCTTTGAAGGTCATCTGGATACGGTCCCTGTATCGAATTTGGGGAAATGGACACATAATCCTTTTGAAGGCGAGATTATCGACGGGAAAATATACGGAAGAGGCGCTTCGGATATGAAAGGAGCCCTCAGCGCCATGGTTTGCGCGGCTTGCTATTTTACTGCAGATACTAAAAGAGATTTTGCAGGCAATATTTATGTAGCCGGGGCCGTCCATGAGGAATGTTTTGAAGGAATCGCTTCCAGAAAGATTAGTAAGAAAATTAAACCGGACTTGGTTGTAATTGGGGAAGCATCGGAGTGCAATTTAAAAATTGGTCAGCGGGGCAGAGCGGAAATTATCGTGGAAACTTACGGTAAACCAGCCCATTCAGCCTATCCCCAAAACGGTGTTAACGCGGTATATCAGATGAATCGGTTGATTGAAAAGATTAAGGAGATCGACCTCCCCCATAATCAATTTTTAGGAGACGGGATCTTAGTCCTGACCGATATTAAATCATCCCCTTATCCCGGAGCTTCGGTAATTCCCGAATATTGTAAAGCCACTTACGACCGGCGGCTTTTGGTCGGGGAAACCAAAGAAAGCGTCCTTAAGCCGATTTTGGAAATTATCAACCAGATGGCCCGGGAAGATCCTGATTTTAAAGGCAAAGCATCCTTGGCGCGCGGACAAGAAAGATGTTATACAGGGGAGCTTATCGAAGGTGAAAGATTCTTCCCGGCCTGGTTATTTAGTGAAGATGACGAATTTGTGAAGAAAGCGACCCAAGCTTTACGTAAAAGTGGCCTAAACCCGGAGATCGCCTATTACCCGTTTTGTACCAATGGCAGTCATTATGCCGGGGAAAAAGGGATTGCCACAATCGGCTTCGGGCCTTCTCAGGAAAAATTAGCCCATATAATCGATGAATATATTGAAATTGAGCAATTATTTAAGGCAACCTGCGGCTATTATGAAATCATGCGTGAGTTTTTACGGTAATCACTATACTCTAAAATCAAGGAGGGTTATGCGATGTATGATTTGATCATTAAAAACGGGTGGATTGTATCCCCGGCGGCGACAGTCAAAACCGATGTCGCCGTGAAAGACGGGAAGATCGCTGCGCTGGGGGAAGCGGGCAATTTCAAAGAAGCGAAGAAAGTTATTGATGTTAACGGTAAATATGTGATGCCGGGAGTGATTGACGCCCATATGCATGTGGAGGCTCCTTTTCAGGGGTGCAT
This sequence comes from Bacillota bacterium, assembly GCA_050115405.1. GTDB lineage: Bacteria > Bacillota > UBA4882 > UBA8346 > UBA8346 > DATCLA01. The sequence goes on along the minus strand of JASFQO010000147.1, from coordinate 3,536 downwards.
CAGCGCCGACGACTTTTACACCCAGAGTATTTCAGCTGCTTTTGGTGGAGTAACAACCTTTATGGACTTTACCAACACCTTTAAAGGGACTTCGGTAATTGAGGCGGTAAAAAAAAGACGGGAAGAAATGAGTAAATCAGCAATTGATTTCGGTATTCACGGTAAATTCGTGGAGGCGCCGCCAAACATATTGGCGGAAATTGAGGAAATTATCGATTACGGCTGTCCGTCCTTTAAACTATTCATGACTTATAAAAAAGAAGGGGTGATGGCCGATGATGAGACTCTAATCAAAGTATTTACAAAGGCTAAGGAACTTCAGGGGTTGACTATGGTCCACGCGGAAAGCAATGCCATCGCGGAATTAAATACTGAAAAATACCAGGAGCTTGGGGATCTCAGCTGGCCAAATTTCGCCGCTTCCAAACCGATTCTTTGTGAAACGGAAGCAGTCAGCAGGGCGATTCACTTCTCGAAATATGTGGGGAATGCTTTGTTGATCGTCCATACTACTAACGGTTTGGCGTTAGATATTGCTAAAAGGGCCCAGAAAGAAGGTTATCCGATTTATATTGAAACTTGTCCGCATTATTTAACTCTTTTTAAGGACTTATATAATGATCCCGAATTAGGGCATTTGCCTATCTGTTCTCCACCTTTACGGACTCCCGAAGAAGCGGAAAATTTATGGCGGGGAATAGTTGAAGGTGTTATTTCCGTGACGGGTTCGGATGATTGCGCTTATACCAAAGAGGCCAAAACCATGTTCCTGGAGAAGGACCGGGACGGCAAGATTATTCCCGATTATACCAAAGTCGTGAACGGGATTTCCGGTATTGAGATCAGACTACCGTTGTTATTATCGGAAGGCGTTTCCAAGGGAAGGGTATCCCTTAATAAAATTTGTGAAATCACTAGCACTAATGTTGCCAAACTATCCGGATGTTTCCCGCAAAAGGGAATTATTATGCCGGGAAGCGACGCTGACTTGGTAGTTGTCGATATGGAGAAAGAAGTAACCTTGTCAAAGGATGTACTCCACAATAAGGTGGACTACTGTTTGCACGATGGTTTTAAGGTAAAGGGTTACCCGGTAATGACCATTTCAAAAGGCGAGGTAATTGTCGTCGACAATCAATTCCTGGGCAAAAGAGGCGCGGGTAATTTTATCAGACGTCGGATTGACCCGGAATATTTGAAAAGCTTTGGGCTGTAATAATTAAGACCTAAAATGCATTGTGAGGTGTATGATGAAGATTTTAATAAAAAATGGAATTGTCATTGATGGCGCCGGAGAAAAAAGATTTGTGGCCGATGTAGCGATCCGGGGCGAAAATATTGAAGCTGTCGGCGCAATTGAACCTCAAGACGGCGACCGGGTCATTGACGCCAAAGATCGGATTGTCTGCCCGGGGTTTATTGACACCCACAGTCATTCGGATCTTGAAATACTGTTGGACAGTTATGTTGAGCCCAAAGTCCGGCAGGGGGTGACCACTGAAATATTGGGGCAGGACGGCATCTCCATGGCTCCACTGCCATTGGAATATGTCAGTGCGTGGCGGAAGAGCCTGGCCGGTCTGGATGGCGATTCGGACCAGTTGAATTGGGATTGGAAAACTACGGAGGGTTATTTAAATTGTTTGGATCAAAGAGGCGTAGGGCCTAACGTTGGATATCTGGTCCCGCATGGCAATGTCAGAATGGAAGCCATGGGTCTGGATAACCGGAAAACGACTATCGCGGAAATTCGGAAGATGCAAGCTATTGTCCGTAGAGAGCTGGAGGCCGGCGCTTTGGGGTTGTCCACCGGTTTAATCTATCCGCCCTGCGCTTATGCTGATACGCAAGAAATCATTGAGTTGTGCAAAGTTGTCGCCGAATATGACAAAGTATTCGTAGTCCATCAGCGTAGCGAAGCTGACGCCATTTTGGAATCGATGAATGAGTTAATTTGTATTGTTCGGGAAAGTGGCGTAAAAATCCATATTTCCCACTTCAAACTATGTGGCAAAAAGAATTGGGATAAGCTTGAAGCGCTTGAAGGATTACTGGAGCAGGCAAAGGCGCAAGGCCTCCGGATCTCCTACGACCAATATCCCTATATTGCCGGCAGCACTATGTTGGGAGTTATTCTGCCGCCGTGGGTCCATGACGGCGGGACTAATAAACTCTTAGCAAGATTAAATGACCCAGGGCTACGAAGGAAGATGGCCCATGACATCGAAAACGGCATTCCCGGTTGGGATAATTTCATTGATTTCGCCGGTTGGGACGGTATCTATGTTACCAGTGTTAAAACTGTCAAAAATCAAGACTGCATCGGTAAAAATCTGGTCCAAATTGGTGAAATGCGGAGAAAGAATATTTATGACGCTATTTTTGATTTGCTCTATGAGGAGGAGAATGCGGTCGGGATGTACGATTATTACGGAACCGAGGAACATGTGGTCCGTTTTATGAAACGTGCGGAACAAAACGTATGCACCGACGGATTATTGGCCGGTAAGCCGCATCCCCGGGTCTATGGAACATTTCCCCGCGTGCTTGGCAAATATGTTCGAGAGTCGCAAGTTATCTCGCTTGAGGAGGCAATTCAGAAAATGACCGGTAAAGCAGCTACCGTGTTTAACCTGAAAGACCGGGGAATGTTGCAGGAGGGTAAGAAAGCCGATCTCGTTATTTTTGATCCGAAGACGATTATTGATCAAGCCACGTTTGTGGAACCCCGACAATATCCGAAAGGGATTGAAATGGTGATGATCAATGGGACGGTCGTTGTTGAGCAGGGCAAAAGAGCTCAGGCTATTACCGGCAAAGTGATCCGTAACTAGTACCGGCTTCGATCATCGACGGAGAAATCGCGCAACTTATCTGACGTTAAATATACTGTGCGTCAAGAGAAACATAGAAGGAGCAAAATCAGAGTGGAAAAACAAATTATATTCGTCCAAAATGCACCTGCTGCCATTGGACCATATTCACAAGCTGTCAAAGCAGGAAATTTTATTTTTACTTCCGGGCAACTTCCGCTTAACCCGCTAACCGGTACCATGGCCGCTGATATTGAAAAACAGACTTTACAGTCGCTGAATAATATTAAGAGTATTTTGGAAGCAGCCGGAAGCGGACTTGGCAAGGTTGTCAAAACCACTATTTTTTTAAAAGATCTCAATGACTTCACTAAAGTTAACGAAATCTATAACCGCTTTTTTGCGGACAACTATCCGGCCCGTAGCTGCATCCAGGTAGCTCAAATTCCCAAAGACGCCTTAATTGAAGTGGAAGCGGTAGCAGTATTATGAAGGATATCTAATAACGTTCCAATTGCCCCTTGAATCCTATGCTTGGCGACAGAAGCCCGGCATAGGATTTTTTATTTTTTCCCGGTGCTGGAGAACGGAGCGACGCTGACGTTGGGGATGTAGCGGAAAATGTTCTGGTTGATCTGGCGGACGAAAAGTCATAACTTATTAACTTGACATGATAAAAGTGGTTTTTTATAATGGAAACCAAGGAAACGATTTTGGTATCCG
>JASFQO010000146.1:0-6286 GCA_050115405.1 Bacillota bacterium | reverse complement strand
AAAAGTAATTGAAGAAGCGCCGTCCCCGGCAGTGACTCCGAAGATGCGGGAAAGCTTAGGCCGAGCGGCGGTAGCCGGGGCTTTGGCAGCCGGTTATTCCAATGCCGGAACCATTGAGTTTTTACTTGATAAAGACGGGCGGTTTTATTTTATGGAGATGAATACCCGGATTCAGGTGGAGCATCCTGTCACCGAGTTAGTCGCCGGAGTTGACTTAATCAAGGAGCAATTGCGCGTCGCCGCCGGGGAACGGTTAAGGTTTACCCAATCCAATATTAAGCTGCGCGGACATGCGATTGAATGCCGGATTAACGCTGAAGATCCGGAAATGAATTTTCGTCCTTGCCCGGGCCGGGTTACATTGTATCATCTGCCGGGAGGGCCCGGGGTCAGGATTGATAGCGCGGCTTATCAGGGTTATCAGATTCCCCCTTATTATGATTCGCTGATTGCCAAATTAATTGTGTGGGACGAATCGCGCGATACGGCGATTAACCGGATGCTGCGGGCGCTGGAAGAATTTGAGATCGAAGGGATCAAGACGACCATACCCTTTCATCAATTAGTATTGAATGATCCTTATTTCCAAAGAGGCGAAGTATATACGAATTTTATTCAAACCCGAATTTTTGGCGAGTAAGATCGAGTAGATCGATTCCTAAATATCTTTACTTACAGTGACGCTTTACTAGTTATTCGGAAAACACCGCGTCTTGAATTTTAGGGGAATAGAAATAGCATATTCGACACAAACTCCGACTAAAATTGGGGTATATAAGAAACAGGAGGTGACATGAGTGACCGATCAAGCCGAAAAATATGATACCGGCAGTATTCGGATCGCCAACGAAGTTGTCAGTATTATCGCCGGTCTCGCCGCAACCGAAATTAAGGGAGTCGCCGGAATGAGCGGCGGAATCGTTGATGGGTTCGCCGAGTTGTTGAAGAAGAAAAACCTCACCAAAGGGGTTAAGGTTGAAGTCGGGGAGAAGCAGGCGGCGGTTGATTTATTTATTATTATTGAGTATGGGGCTAAAATTCCGGACATAGCTTATAAGATTCAGGATAATGTCAAACGGGCTATTGAAAGCATGACCGGTTTGGAAGTCGTGGAAGTAAACGTTCATATCCAGGGAGTTGAATTTAAACAAGATGAAGTTACTGAAACCAAAGTCCGTTAATGCCACGGAAGTTTGAGGGAGGGGTCGATAAACTGATGAAAGTCGGAGATCGCTTTTTGAGCCTGCTAAATGGGATTATCTTGTTTGTTTTGGGAATTTTCTTAAGTAGTGTGATTTGGAAAGCCGATTTAATCGCGGACAAGCTGATTGTTTTTACCAATCAGCAACGGTTTTGGACTTTCACGGTTGCGGTGGTGCTGTTAATATTGGCCGTGATGTCGCTAGCGATGGCCTTGCAACGCCGCCGTGAAGAGAAGACAATTGTCCACCAAACGCCGTACGGAGAGGTCCAGATTGCGGTGTCCGCGGTTGAAAGCTTGGCGTTTCGGGCTACCAAACGGATTAAAGGCGTCAAGGATGCCCATGTTGGGGTCCGCGCCGATAGTAGCGGTTTGGATATTTTTATCGAAGTTACGGTCAATCCCGACTTGAGTATACCCCAGATTTCCGAAGAGATTCGGAATAAGGCCGATGAATATTTACAAGAAACGATTGGGATCCGGGTTAACACCGTGAAAGTACTGGTGACCAAGGTAGCTGGCGAAACGGTTAAAGCTCGCGTCGAGTAAGGAAAGGAGTGGAGCCGCAGTGGAAGATTTAAAAACATTACTTAAAGATCTTGTCAGCTATCAGGGACGGATTTTAGGCGGAGTGATCGGATTTATGGCCGGCTTGCTCTGGGCGTTTTTAGGATTTGGACGCGCTTTGGCTTTTGTGCTTTGTATTTTGCTCGGTTATTTTATCGGGAAACGCATCGACCAAAAGGAATCCTTTAAGGATATTATCAGTCGCATGCTTCCACCAAAAGATTAAAATATATTTTGGAAAACAGACAGGTGAGGGAATGAGTCGTAAAGTTGCCAGAGAATTGGCGTTTCAAATCATTTTTGAGATTGATGTCGGTAAACACAAGTGGCGGGAAGTGTTGGCTCGAGTTTTAAATGAAGAGACGGAGTTACCCCAACGGTCCCGTGAATTTCTAACCGTGCTGGTTACGGGGATTATGGAACATCTGGCGGAGATTGACGGCGTGATTGCTAAATACGCCCGCGATTGGACAGTGGAACGGTTGGCTAATACCGACCGCAATATCTTACGAATGGCTGTTTTTGAATTAAAGCATTTAAGTGAAATTCCGATTGGGGCTACGGTCAATGAGGCGGTGGAATTGGCCAAACGCTACGGGGAAGCTGATTCCGGAAAATTTGTCAATGGGATTTTGGGCGAGATTGCCCGTAGCGCCGGGACCGGACAAACGCCGTCCCCAACGCGGAGTCTGGAGACAACAGAGGAGGAATGACCCTCTGTTTTTGCATATTTGTTAGGGGAAAGGCACTACAATGTTTCTAGGAATTGACACCAGTTGTTATACTACTTCCCTGGCGATGGTTGATGATACCGGGACCTTGATCTTCGAACGCCGCCGGTTGTTACGGGTTAAACCGGGCGCGAAGGGATTGCGGCAGTCTGAGGCGGTGTTTCAACATATTCAACAGTTACCGCGCTTACTGGACGAATTTTGTCCGGGAGAACCGTTTACTGCCGTAGCCGCCTCCATTACCCCCCGCCCGGCGCCCGGCTCTTATCTGCCCGTTTTTACGGTTGGGTCCGGTTTTGGGGAAACTATGGCCCGGCTTTGGGGAGTGCCGTTTTTTGCCACCAGTCATCAGGAAGGGCATCTTCGGGCCGGGCTTTATCGGCGCCCGCCGCCGCAAACCCCCTTTTTGGCCTGGCATATTTCGGGCGGCACCACCGAATTGTTGCTGGTAACGCCGTGGGCCGGCGCTTACGAAATTAAAAAAATCGGCGGTTCCAACGATCTGCACATCGGGCAGTTGGTGGACAGAATTGGCGTGGCTTTGGGAGCGCCCTTTCCCGCCGGCCCGTTTTTGGAACAGTTGGCGCTCTCCGCCCCGCAATCCGACCAATCTTTGCCTGTAGCCGTCCAGGATTTGGAAATCAGTTTTTCCGGTCCGGCTACCGCCGCCCTGCGGTTAATCCGGCAAGGAGTTCCCGGCCCGGAAGTAGCCCGGCGGGTTTTTACCGGGATTAGCCGGAGTTTATGGCGGGTGACCCGGCGGGCGGTCGAGCTGTATCCGGTAAAGCAGGTCTTAGTGGTGGGCGGCGTTGCCGCCAACCGGTTGTTGCGGGAATTTATGGGGCGGTCCGGAGCGGAGCGGGGACTGGACATCAATTTCGGGTCACCGGAGCTATCCGGTGATAATGCCGCAGGGGTGGCTTTACTGGCCTATGATCGCAGTAAAATAGGGAGGTTAGAATGGCGAAACCAAAACTAATGATTATTGACGGCTATAGTCTGGCGAATCGGGCTTTTTTTGCCTTGCCGCCAACGTTGGCCACACGTAACGGACAACCGACCAATGCGGTTTACGGACTCTTGATGATGTTATTGCGTTTGTTGGAAGAGACGCGGCCGGATTACTTAATCACAGCTTTTGATGTGGCGGCGCCAACTTTCCGTCATCAGGAGTATCCGGCTTGCAAGGGGCAACGGTTAAAGATGGAGGACGCCTTAAAGACGCAGCTACCAATCATCCGGGAACTTTTGCGTATTTTAAAGGTGCCGATTTATGAGAAAGCCGGGTTTGAAGCGGATGATGTGATTGGCGCTATTGCCAAAAAAGCTGTCGCGGACGGTTTGGAAGTCGCGATTCTTACCGGAGACCGGGACGCCTTTCAGTTGGTGGCTCCGGAAATTACGGTGTTATATACGAAAAAAGGAGTGACCGAATACGATACGGTTGATGAAGCCTACCTGGAGAAGCGGTATCAATTAGCCCCGCGGCAGGTGATTGATTTAAAAGGGTTGATGGGCGACGCTTCCGATAATATTCCCGGCGTGCCGGGCGTGGGTGAAAAAACCGCTTTAAAATACCTGCATCGCTTCGGCTCGCTGGAAGCAATTTACGAACATCTGGCCGAGATTGAACGCAAACGGGACCGGGAATTACTCGGGACGTACCAAGACCAGGCGTTTTTGAGCAAACGGCTGGCGACCATTGCGACCGACCTGGACCTCGGACTCAACTGGGAACAGTGCTGCGGATATCGGGATTATGACCGCGCGGCGTTGCTGGAGTTTTGCCGGGAATATGAATTTAAAAGCTTATTGGCGAAATTGAGCGACGGGGCGCCGGCCGGCGCGATTAAAACATTGCCGGAAGTGGCCTTTACAGTTGAAGATAGCGTTAGCGCCGAGCCGACCGCCGTCGCCGCGGCGATTGCGGCGGAAGGCAGTTGCGGGATTCAGTTTCTGACAGCGGGAGCCGGTTGGTTGGGGACTAAAGTGTTAGGGTTGGGTTTGTGCAGCCAAACCAAGATTTGGTTTTATCCGGCGCCTGCCGGCAGCGCCTTCCCTGCCGCAATCAGCGCGCTTCTGAAAGATGAACGGGTCGGCAAATACGGCCATGACCTCAAACGGCAATTGTTGGTCGCCGCTCAGTTGGGGGTGGCGATTCGCGGCCCGCTGGAGGATATGATGATTGCCGGTTATTTGGTCAATGCCGGAGTCGGCGGTTTGGAACTGGAAGAACTTAGCGCGGCTTATTTGCGGCAGACCGTCCCGGTGGCCCACAATGAGCGGGGCGCCAAGGTTAACGTCTTTGAGTTGCCGGAAACTTTGCCAATGCCGGAATTGGTCGCATTGGCCGGGGGCCGTCTGGCCTCCTTACGGCTGTTGCGCCGGCGTTTGCCGGAATTACTGGACGAGCAGGGCCTGACCTCTTTGTATCAAGAGGTGGAGCTGCCTTTACTGCGGGTTCTTTATGAGATGGAAGCGACCGGAGTAAAGTTGAATCCGGAGATCCTCCGCCAGTTTGGCGCCAGTTTGCGCCGACGGCAACTAAAGTTGGAGAGTGAGATCTATCATTTGACCGGGAGCGAATTTAATATCGGCTCTCCCAAACAGTTGGGAATGATTCTCTTTGAAAAATTAGGGCTTAAACCACCTAAAAAGAATAAAACCGGTTACTCTACCGATGCGGCGGTATTGGAAAGTTTAGCCGGGGCGCATCCGGTGATCGGCAAAATTTTAGAATACCGGCAAAACGTCAAACTGCAGTCAACCTATATCGAGTCGCTAATTGGCTTAATTAATCCGGCAACCGGACGGATCCACACCACCTTTAACCAGGCGGTGACGACTACCGGCCGGTTAAGCAGCACCGAACCGAATTTGCAAAATATCCCGGTTCGGACCGAGGAAGGCCGGATGATTCGCCGCGCCTTTATTCCGGAGAATGAAGAATTTGTCTTGCTATCCGCCGATTATTCGCAGATTGAATTGCGGGTTATGGCTCATTTTTCCGGCGACGCCGCTTATCAGGAAGCTTTCCGGCGCGGCGACGATATTCACCGTTTTACGGCGGCTGCCGTATGGGGCGTGGCGCCCGACCAGGTAACCAAAACAATGCGCGACCAGGCGAAAGCGGTTAACTTTGGGATTATCTATGGAATCAGCGGCTTCGGCCTGGCGAAAAATATCGGGGTGACCCGCAAGGAAGCGGACGAATTTATCAAAGCCTATTTTGCCAGGTATCCCGGTGTCGCGGCGTATACCGAGCAATTGGTCGCCGCCGCCAAAAAAAGTGGGGAATCCCGGACTTTGCTGGGCCGGATTCGTAAATTGCCGGATTTGGATTCCCGTAATTTTACCCTGCGTTCTTTCGCGGAACGGATGGCGCGGAACACCCCGATTCAGGGGACCGCCGCCGATATCATCAAACTGGCCATGGTCCGGATTGCCGCCTTTTTAAAGGAGAAGCCGGAATTGGGCCGGTTGCTTTTACAAGTTCATGATGAATTAGTCTTTGAAACGCCGCGTTCCGCCTGGCGAGAGCTGGCGTTGGCGGTTAAACTGGCCATGGAAGAGGCAGTCGAGCTTACCGTGCCATTGGTGGTTGATTTAAAGCTGGGAAGCGACTGGGGCGGCCTGGAGCCGGTGCGATTGGAGGAGTAATAATGCCCGAATTACCGGAAGTGGAGACGATCCGGCTAACGGTGGCGGCCGCATTAACCGGCCGGACCATCCGGGACGTGACGGTGACGAGTCTCAAGATGCTGGAAGGACGTCCGGTGGCGGATTT
>JASFQO010000145.1:0-6286 GCA_050115405.1 Bacillota bacterium | reverse complement strand
ATTAAAGTGATATTTTTTTCATTCAATTGATTTTCAAGTGATACTAAAATATCGTCAAGCAGCGGCCTAATTTTGATCGGTTTTTGCTTTATATCCATTTGACCACTTTCCAGTTTGGAAATATCCAGCAGATCATGGATTAAATGGTTCAAACGTTCGGCTTCCTGGTAAATAATAGTTATAAATTTTTTGGCAGTTTCCCGATCATCCAAAGCGCCATCCAAAATAGTTTCCACAAATCCTTTGATTGAAGTCAACGGGGTTTTCAGCTCGTGAGAAACATTGGCGACAAAATCACGACGCATTGATTCCAATTGCCGAATCTTGGTGACATCTCCGATTACCGCTACTACCCCCCGGATCTCTTCGTTGATATCGTCACGGATTGGGGCCAAATGAAGATTTAAAGTGCGTTGCGGCTTTCCAGACCAGGTAATTTCCTTCTGCAACGCATAACCTTTCACGTAAATCTGATGAAAAATGTCCCCCAACTCCGAATTGGGAAAAACTTTATAGGGAAATTCACCGACTCCCGCCCCGGCGGAGAGATTAAACAACTCCGCCGCCGCTGGATTGATGATACTGATCCGTCCGGTAATTTCGGTGGCGACTACCCCTTCGGACATGCTGGTTAAAATGGCCTGGATCTCTTCCATGCGGCCATGTAAAGAACTCAAATGACTAGTATGCGACCTTTCAAGCCGTTCCAAACTTTTCGCCAGTTTACTATAAATATCATCGCGCCGCGCGAGACGGGGACGGACCGGAGTTCCCAGACGGATATTCTCCACAAACTCATAAAGTTCATTTAACGGTCGGGCCATCCATTGAAATAAAACCCAGCCTACTACGAAGAACCAGGCCAGAGAGAACATGATAAAATAAAAATTACCCCAAATAAACCCCGCCATCAAAAACGGCAAAAAAAGAAGGAGAAGTAAACCTCCTAATTGCCATACGATTTTTTGCATCGGTCATTCACCCCGAAAACGATAGCCTACTCCACGGACGGTTTCCAGATAGACGGGGTCGGCCGAGTCGATTTCAATCTTTTGACGTAGCCGCCGGACATGGACATCCACCGTCCTGGTATCGCCAAAATATTCATAACCCCATAAATGTTCCAATAAAAATTCGCGGGTGAAAGCACGACCCGGATTTAACAACAATAATTTCAGAAAGTCAAATTCCTTCGGGGTCAGCTCGACTTCTTCATTCCGCACTCGCACCAGATGTTGGCGTAAATCCATTTTGATGTCGCCGATTTCAATGATTTCCACTTCATCCTCGCCACCGGCGCCGCTGCGCCGTAACACCGCCCGGACCCTGGCTACCAATTCCCGTGGTGAAAACGGTTTGGTAACATAGTCGTCGGCTCCCATCTCCAATCCCAATACCCGGTCCGCCTCCTCGCTTTTGGCGGTAAGAATGATCACCGGGATATTTTTGGTCTGGGGATCGGCCCGTAATTGTTTGCAGACGGAAATCCCATCCAATTCCGGCATCATCAGGTCCAAAATCACCAAATCGGGTAATTCCTGACGTACCAGTTCCAAGCCTTTTTTGCCGTTGCTGGCGGAAAGAGTATGATAACCTTCCCGGTCCAAGTTATATTTGACCAACTCGACAATATTCGACTCGTCTTCAATAATAGCAATTGTTCCTGGCATAGAGCATAGCCTCCCTTATCTCAAATCAAGTGAAAATAAAAATAAAACACTTAATCTTATTATATATAATATTAAACCTCTTTACAAAGAAAAATTTAAAGTGGCGAAATAATCTTTTGGAGTTTCGGCGCGACGAATTAACACTACGGAGCCGTCCGGCTTTAAAAGCAATTCCGCAGAGCGCAATTTCCCGTTATAATTAAAACCCATCGCATGACCATGCGCTCCGGTATCGTGGATGACCACCAGGTCGCCGCGGTCAATACGCGGCAATAAACGGTCAACGGCAAATTTATCATTATTTTCGCACAACGACCCGGTCACATCGTAAACCTGTTCCAACGGCGCGGTTTCTTTACCAAGGACGGTAATATGATGATAAGCGCCATAAATGCCGGGACGCATCAAATTGGCCATACAAGCATCCAGACCGATATAATTTTTATAAGTACTTTTCTGATGCAGTACGGTTGCGACCAAATAACCATATGGCCCGGTAACCATGCGGCCGTTTTCCATCAAAATCCGCAACGGCGCTAAACCGCCGGGCACAATCATTTTCTCATATAAGCGGCGGATCCCTTGGGAAACCAAGTTCAAGTCAACCGGATTTTGTTCCGGACGGTAAGGAATACCGATGCCGCCGCCTAAGTTGATAAACTCAAAGCGGATTCCGACGGTCCGGGAAATTTCCACTACCAACTCAAAGAGCAATTTGGCGGTTTCCACAAAATAGTTGGGATCAAGTTCATTGGAGGCGACCATGGTGTGGAGGCCGAAGCGGCGGACTCCTTTATCTTTCATAATTCGATAAGCTTCAAACAATTGGGGTTTGGTCAACCCGTATTTTGCCTCTTCAGGCGTACCGATAATCGCGTTGCCTTTTTTTTGCGGTCCCGGATTATAACGAAAACAAATCAAGTCGGGAATCCCGGCCGTCTCTTCCAAAAACGGAATATGCGTAATGTCATCTAAGTTAATAATCGCCCCCAGAGCGACCGCTTTGCGGAACTCCTCCTCCGGAGTATCATTGGAGGTAAACATGATCGCTTCACCGCGAATACCGGTCCGTTCCGCCAGCAACAGTTCGGTAAAGGAACTGCAATCAACCCCGAAGGCCTCTTCTTTTAATAGTTGCAGAATACTGGGATTGGGGGTGGCTTTCACCGCAAAATATTCCTTAAAACCGGGAACCCAAGCAAAAGCGGCAGTCAATTGCCGGGCGTTTTCCCGAATTGCCTTTTCGTCATAAATATGAAAAGGTGTCGGATATTTGGCAATAATTGCTTCAATTTGGGCTTTGGAAAACGGTAATTTTTTAAGTGTCATTGCAAGCAACCAACCTCTCTTGAAACTTGGGGTAAAATATATTATATTATGGCGGTCATAATAAATCAACCTGATTTGCACAATGTTAAGTTTTGTTTAAGAAAACGAGTGAATAGAAGATTTTTTTAATGTAGAAACGGCCCGGTAATTTTTGGAGATAGCTCAATTTTTTTTTTTTTTTTGAGGAGGAGGAACTTCAAAGCAAACTTGATGTTATTATAAGATATAACACTAGCAAAGGAGCGCCTTCTCATGCCAACAGGAATTTTAAAACTGGATGTCCACGAAATGAATTGTTTCCAAGCGAAGACGTATATTGACAGCCATCTTAAACAGGCCAAAAACGATATCTATGTAATCCGCGTCATCCATGGCTATCATGGCGGGACAGCGTTGCGCGATATGATTCGCAAGGAATATCGGAAAAATTGCAAGGTGAAGCGGATTGAACTGTCCTTAAATCCCGGGATCACCGATTTGATTTTGAGGGATTTGGTTTAGATCACCTGAATATGTATAAACAAATGTAACCAAGCGAGGTTTTCAAGATGAAAAAAGAAATTGTCCGGGTTGAAGCGGCGTATTCCTTCACCCGTTTTGAGCAACAACTCCAAGCCCTCAAAGCGGCTTATCCGTTTTTAGAATTGGGCAGCGCCGGAGTCAGCGCAATGGGTAAACCGCTCTACTATCTACGTTTGGGTCAGGGACCGTGGCAGGTGTTTTATAATGCGTCCCACCACGCCAATGAATGGTTGACCACTCTGTTACTATTAAAATGGGTGGAGAATTATTGTTGCGCCTATACAACGGGGCAATCGTTCGCCAACTGCTCCAGCACCGCTTTATTCAACTCAAGCAGCATCTATCTAATACCAATGGTGAATCCGGACGGAGTTGACCTGGTAAATAAACGGCCCGTTTCATCCGAACCGCAGCTCCAAATAGCGGCGCAATTAAATCGTACCGGTTTACCCCTGCCACAGGTTTGGAAAGCCAATCTGCACGGAGTCGACCTTAATTTGAATTATCCCGCCTTATGGGAAAAGCAAAAACAGTTTAAACTCTCTCAAGGCGGGGTCCGGCCGGCGCCGCGCGATTACAGCGGACCATATCCGTTATCCGAGCCGGAATCACAAGCCATGGTAGAGTTCACCCGCTGTCACGATTTTCAACTGGTAATCGCTTACCACACTCAAGGGGAGGAGATATATTACCGGTTCAATCTCATTGCTCCGCCCGGCGCGGCGCAATTGGCCCGGCAATTTGCCCAAATCAGCGGTTACGCCCTGCTCGATAATCCCGCGGAAGCAACCGGCGGCGGTTATAAAGACTGGTTTATCCAGGAATACGGACGGCCCGGATTTACAATTGAAGCCGGGAAAGGGGTTAATCCGATCCCCGCCGATCAATTTGACCGTATTTACCGGCAAAATGAAGCAATTATGGTTGTAGCGGCTAGTCGACTTTGATCCCAAAATAGCGCGCCGCGTTATTGTAGGAAATGTCCTGAACTATTTTACCCAGCCACTTGATGTCCTTCGGCAATTCGCCGTTTTCAACATCAGTTCCCAGTAAATTACAGACAAGACGTCGAAAATACTCATGCCGTGAATAAGACAGAAAACTCCGGGAGTCGGTCACCATCCCGACAAACCGGCTTAGCAAACCCATTTGCGATAACGCCTCCATTTGCCGCAACATGCCGTTTTTCTGGTCATTAAACCACCAGGCGCTGCCAAACTGGATCTTGCCGGGGATGGAACCGTCCTGAAAACAACCGATAATGGTGGCAATGGTCTCGTTGTCCTTCGGGTTTAAAGTATAAATAATGGTCTTGGCCAATCGATCTTCACTATCCAACCGGTCTAAAAAACGAGTTAACGGGAAGGCAATTTCATAATCGGCTATCGCGTCAAAACCGGTATCCGGGCCTAGCAGCCGCATCAAACGGGAGTTGTTATTACGGAGCGCTCCAAGATGCAACTGGGTTGTCCAACCTTTTTCGTAATTCATGACCGCCAACTCATAAAGAAGCGCCGCCTTGAATTTTAAAATTTCCGGCCGAGTCAACGCATTGCCGTGGCGGACCTTATTAAAAATGCTTTTGACTTCATAATCAGTATAGGGTTCGGCATAGGGAAACTCCAACGCGTGATCGGAAAGGCGACAACCCATTTCATGAAAGAAGGTATGCCGTTTGTGAAGTGCCGCTAAAAAGGCGTCGAAATCTTCCAACTCCATCTCGGCTACTTCCGCTAATTTATCAACCCAAGTATTAAAAGCGGCGGCGTCCTCCACCGCCATCGCCCTATCGGGACGAAAAGCCGGTACAACCCTAATTTTAAAATCAGGGTCATTTTGCAGTTCCCGGTGATATTGTAAGGAATCAACCGGATCATCGGTGGTGCAGACTACTTTGACATTCATCTGTTCCATAATGCCCCGGGCGCGAAATTCTTTGGTATGCAGCAGTTGGTTGCAATGGTCGTAAATTTCCCGAGCGGTATCCGGGCCTAAAATTTTTTCGGTAACGCCAAAAGGGCGGCGCAATTCCAAGTGCGTCCAATGATATAAAGGGTTCCGCACCGTATAGGGCACAGTCTTGGCCCATTCCATAAACTTGGCGGCATCGTCGGCATCCCCGGTGATGTAACGCTCGTCCACTCCATTGGTCCGCATGGCTCGCCATTTATAGTGATCCCCGCCCAACCAGATTTGAGTTAAGTTGTCAAATTGGCGATTTTGCGCCACATCGGCGGGTGGCAAATGACAATGATAATCAAAGATCGGCATGTCTTCGGCGTAGTCATGATACAGAATTTTGGCGGTTTCATTGGTTAGTAAAAAATCTTTGGTTAAGAAATCCTTGGCCATAATTATTCCTTCCTCTCCTTATGAAAATTAATGGAAATCACGGGCCGATTAAGCGAGTTGCAATATTATAATTCCAACTTTTAAAAAGGCCCGGGATTCAAGCTGATTTTATTAAAAAAACGGATTTAAACCGTCCACAGCCAACTGTCCTCTTTTTCTCATGCCAGACTTACCAATAACGGTTGGATCTGGCGATGGTCCAAGGCCGCTAAAATCGTTTCCGGAATCAAATTCATTCTGGCGACTACGGAATTTTCTTTGACACTTGGGGCATCCTGACCAAACGGGACGAAATAAATATTTTTGCGGTTCAGCAGTATTCCAAGATTACGGGCATTGCCGCTTAATCCGTCATTGGTCGCAATTGCCAAGACCACCGGCCGGTTGTTGCGCAGTTGCGATTTACAGGCAAG
>JASFQO010000144.1:0-6303 GCA_050115405.1 Bacillota bacterium | reverse complement strand
GCCAATCCGGCAAGTCTCCACACCACCTTTTTCAGCGCAGGCGGGTACCCTCGTTAATAGACGACATGAAGATTAATTTTCACCAACAAATTTATGAAAACATTACTCAAGAATCTGGGTAAAAAAGTAGCTTTCAGGGTAGTCTCAAAAAAATGTACATCGCAAATAGCTCATTTTACAAAAATATTGCGAAATAAATAAGATATAATATCCGGCAATTCCTGCGACTAACCGTCCAAGCGCCGCTTGAGAAACCGCGTCATCCGGCGCAGCGCCTCCTGTAAATCTTCCAGTGAAGCCGCATAAGAACAGCGAATAAAGCCCTCGCCGGAATTGCCGAACGCCGCCCCCGGAATGACCGCCACTTTTTCCTCGGCTAATAACCGTTCGCAAAAAACTTGGGAAGTCAGTCCGGACCGGCTGATCGCCGGAAAGGCATAAAAAGCGCCTTTCGGTTCAAAACAGGTCAATCCGATGGCATTTAACCCATGTACCAGGAAACGGCGTCTCCGGTTATACTCGGCTACCATGCGCCGCCGTTCCGCCGCGCCGTTTTTCAAGGCTTCCAGCGCGGCTTTCTGCGCCGTAATCGGGGCGCATAACATGGTATATTGGTGAATTTTGTTCATTGCCTGGATAATTTCCGCCGGGCCCAACGCATAACCTAACCGCCAGCCGGTCATGGCGTAAGCTTTGGAAAAGCCGTTTAAAACCACGGTCCGTTCCTGCAACCCCGGCAAGGTCGCCACACAAAGGTGTTCCCCTTCATAAGTCAAATGGGCGTATACTTCGTCGGAGATCACCAGCAAATTATGTTTAACCGCCAGTTCGGCCAATTCCCGGGCTACCGCCGCAGTCAACACTCCGCCGGTGGGATTGTTGGGGTAACACAATAATAGCACCTTCGTCCGAGGCGAAAGTAACGGCTCAATGTCCGCCGCCCGCACCTGAAACCCCTCTGCGGCCCGGGTCAGTACCGGCACCGGCTTCCCGCCGGCCATGATCACAGTGGGATTATAGGACACATAACAAGGCTCCGGGATAATTACTTCATCACCCGGTTCCAGTACGGACCGAAAGACCAGGTCCAAAGCTTCGCTGACTCCGACCGTCACCAGAATCTCGCGGCGCGGATCATATTTCAACCGGTGATTTTGCGCATATTCGGCGGCAATGGCTTCCCGCAGTTCCAAGAGGCCCTGATTGGCGGTATACATGGTATAACCCTTCTCCAACGCATAAAAACAGGCTTCCCGGATATGCCAGGGGGTGACGAAGTCCGGTTCGCCCACACCCAGGGAAATTACCCCGTCCATCTCGGCCGCCAGGTCAAAAAACCGCCGGATCCCCGAAGGCGGCATCTGGCGAATCGTCTCTCTGACCCAACTTCGCGTCATGGGGACACCACCAGTCGCGCCACTTTTTCCGGTTGCTCCATCACCACGCCGTCCAATTTAAACTTTTTCAGAATAAAGTGAGTGGCGGTACTTTGCACACTGTCAAGCGTCGCCAGTTTTTGGGCGACAAACAACGCGACTTCCTTCATATTTCTGCCTTCCACCAGCACTGCCAAGTCATACGCTCCCGACATCAAAAAGACCGATTTCACTTCCGCAAACCGATAAATTCTCTCGGCAATCTGATCAAAGCCCACTTCCCGCTGGGGGACCACTTTCACCTCGATCAGAGCGCCCACCCGCTCGTCGCCGGCTTTCTCCCAATTAATCAGCGTCCGGTAATTCAGGATGATCCCCGCCTGCTCCAATCCGGCGATTTGTTTGGCAACTTCGGTTTCATCTTTCCCCAGCATCACGGCAATCTCCGCCGCAGTCAACCGACTATTCTGTTCAAGCAACTCCAAAATTTCCCACATCGTTACGCCTCCTTTATTAATCAGCTATGATCCCATTCCTTTCCTAAATTAAAGAAAAAGCGCCTCAGCGCATTATTACGTACTCCCCGCCTACCGGGTCCGTTCCTTCGCGATAACGACAATCCGTTACCAAAGGACGTTCTCTCCGGCGATACCTTATATTTTAGCGCAACTCCTCATAAGCTGCAAGCAATTTAAATTAATTATTCCGTATACCGCTTGATAAACCGGGCCATTCTGACCAGCGCTTCCTGTAAATTAGCGTACGAAGCCGCGTAGGAACAACGGATAAATCCCTCGCCGGAACTGCCGAACGCCGTCCCTGGGGTCACCGCCACCTTTTCTTCAATTAATAACCGGGTGCAAAACTCCTCCGCCTTCAGGCCCATTCGGGCAATTGAAGGGAAAGCATAAAAGGCGCCCTTGGGTTCAAAACAGTCCAAACCGATTTCGTTCAAGCCACATACAAAAAAACGGAGTCGCCGCTGATACTCGTTTACCATCTTGCGCCGTTCCGCCGCGCCGTTTCTTAAAGCTTCCAAAGCTGCCTTCTGCGCGGTAATTGGGGCGCACAACATGATATACTGATGAATCTTCGCCATGGCCTGAATGATTTCCGCCGGGCCCACGGCATACCCCAACCGCCAGCCGGTCATTGCATACGCCTTGGAAAAGCCGTTCAGCACTACCGTTCGTTCCCGCATCCCCGGTAACGCCGCCAGACAAAGATGTTTCCCCTCATAGGTCAAGTGCGCATAGACTTCATCGGCGATTACCAAGATATTGTGTTTGACCGCAAAATCCGCCAATTCGCGGGCAACTTCTAAAGTCAGCACTCCGCCGGTGGGATTATTGGGATAACACACCAACAACGCTTTCACCCGCGGCGAAAGCAACGGAAGCAACGCCGCGGCCCGCACCTGAAAACCATCCGCCGCCCGGGTCAACACCGTCACCGGCTTGCCGCCCGTCAGCATCACAGTCGGCTTATAGGACACATAACACGGTTCCGGGATCAGCACCTCATCCCCTGGTTCCAAAACCGCGCGACACACCAAGTCCAGGGCTTCACTCACCCCGACCGTCACCAAAATCTCCCGGCGCGGGTCATACTCTATTTGGTGTTCTCGGACATATTCGGCGGCAATCGCTTCCAGCAGCTCGGACAGACCGTAATTAGCGGTATACATGGTATAGCCTTGTCCCAAAGCGTCAAGACATGCTTTCCGGATATGCCAAGGCGTAACAAAGTCCGGCTCGCCCACTCCCAGGATGATTACATCTTGCATTTCGGTCGCCAGATCAAAAAAACGATCGATCCCCGATGCAGGCATCTCCCGAATCGTTTGAGTAACCCAACTTTGCCTCATGGAGCCACCACCGCCAGTTGATGCCGCATTCGAATCTCCTCCTCTGTTAATCAAAATTTAAGTAAACAATAACATTTTATTTATGTTAAATTTGTCGTTTTTTGAACTTAACCACTAAAAATTAACTTGGAAAATCAGATAAAACCAGGTAAAATCAGGGACGGTTCTTGGATTGAATCATGGAATTCAATTCAAGAACCGTCCCTGATTTTCCAAAAACTCAACATAAAAAAATTAACTTAACTCATCTGTTACTGAATTGTTACAATTTGCAAGGCGCTGATTCAAACAACAGTTCAGACTATCTTTTTGGGAAAACAATGTTACAAAAATTTATTTTGCAAAGCTTATAAGGATGCGATACACTATACATAACTAATTTAACATAAATATAATATTTATGCAACATTATGTAAGGTCAATTTTTTAACCGGTTTTAAAACTAAGAGTTATAAGATTTGATTCAAAATTTGATTCAAAACAGGCTGTTAAGCAAAAACGCATTAAGGAGGGGTTGCCATGGCGCTGGCTAATGTTCCTGATCCCAAAAATATGCAAGTACACAAAAATGATATCATTAGCACGATTAGTAAGTTGGAGGCCTGCTATTCGGACCTGCAAAACTTGAGCTACTTTCTTAAACTGGCGCTTGAGTTTTCGGCTCCTGTCAAATCGGCGAAAGGCGCTCCCAAGATTGCCATCGTGGGGCTGGAGATCCCGGAAGAATTAATTTACGGGGCGCGAGCCGAACCGTTATGGATCTTGGGGGGCAGTTTCGGGGCGGCGCTTTACGCGGATCCATTGGTACCCCGGGATACGGATTCGGTAAGCAAGGCGACGTTGGGTTATCTGTTTTCCGAAATATTCAATTATACCGAAAAGGCCGTGTTGACGGTGATCCCGATCGCTACCGACAGTATGCGGAAGATTGCCTATATGTTATCAAAAAAGCGTGAAGTGCTGGCCATCGATATTCCGCCGGTCAAAGAAAATTCGGAATCCGCCCGGAAATGGCTGGCGCAGATGGACTGCTTACGAACTGCGGTGGAGCAAAAGACGAAACATCGGTTAAGCATTGCCGGCCTTAGGACGGCGGTGACTATGGTCAATGCCGCCAAAATGCAGATGAAACGAACTTTAGCTTATAGTATCAATAACCCGGAACAGGTTTCCGGCGTGTTGGCGCTGTTTCTAATTGATACTTATTATTTTGCCAATCAGTTGCCGGAATGGACCACCCATTTGAAAGCGTTAAACGATGAGATCGCCTCGAAAATAGAACAAAACCAAGGTTCGGAAAAGGCGCGGCGCCCCCGGGTGATGGTGGCGGGCTCGCCGGTTTATTTCCCTAATTTTAAAATCCCCCTCCTCTTGCAAGAGTTGAATGTGCATTTAAGCGCTTATGTCCATGAAATGACCCGACGGATCGAGCTTTTGGCCGAAACGCCGGAACCCGGGACATCACTGTCCAAATGGGTGGAAAAGATCGTCCTCAATCATTATTGGGCGGACTGTTCGGCGGCGTTTGCGGACAGTAAAACCCGCCTTGAATATATGCGGACGCTAACCGAGACAATCCCGTTAAACGGAGTGGTCTACCATGTTTTAAAAGGCCAGATTGAATATGATTTTGAATTGGAACGATGTGAAAGCTACTTTAGCAAGCGGGACATTCCGTTATTAAGGGTGGAAACTGATTTTCACCAGCAAGATATCGAACAGATCAAAGTCCGGCTGGAAGCATTTACGGAAATGATGGAGGATAAATTTTTGAAAACAAGGGGGTAGGGCATGTTTACGGTTAAAAATCTTGTCAAATTATTGTTGGTGTCGGCCATCTTCTTATTGGTCTATTACGACCAAGCTTGGACGTTTCATATTGCAAACAACAGTATCGACCAGATGGACATCCGGGTGGAAAAGGACTTGCTCGCGCCCAAGCCGTATCATTTGTTCTGGTTTGGCCAGAAAGATCAGACGCTGCAGTTGCATTATCATGCGTTGTTGGGCGATCAGCCGTTTCGTTTATTAGCGTTAACCAAAAAGGAGGAGATTGTCGAAATCCCGCCGGGGCAATCCCAGTTCACTTACAGCTTGGGCAAGGATTATTCCGGGACGGTGGCGGCGGCACTGCCACCGCTGTCACTGGATTTGGGGCGCGGCCGGGCCGAAAAAATTCAGCTTTCCGCCAAAGTCGACACCTTGTTTGCCCAGGGCTTCCATCCCCCGCGGACCACCTTCGGGGATCCCCGGATGCCTTTTGAAGTCTGTTTTAAGGGACAAAACACTATTTTACTTCTATTTAACAATCAGCCGCTGGCGAATCAGGCGGTGCGGTTGACTTCCCGGCGCGGGTTCGGTCTGGCGGTTAATCGGACCGTCACCACCGACGCGGCCGGAATGTTGTCGGTCCATGATGTCCGGCATTTACGGACCGGAATTAACATTATTTATCAAGCCCGGGACCGTATCCGGTATATCGCCAGTTACCGGCTGGAAGGCCGGACAATGTTCTCGAAGTATCATCAGGAGGCGTTAGCCCCGATGGTCAAAGCTTTCGAATGGGCGCTGTTGCTGGCCGTACTCTTGATAGTTGTTCAAAAACTATATTGGTGGCAGGTGCGGACGGTGCTGCCCGGAAAAGTGGCGGGCCGGATGCCCACATCTTTTGACAAAGTGCAGGTAATAAAATGATAAGGGGCGACGCGGGATGACATTTGATCGAATTCGCTGGTTAGTCTTAATTTTCAGTTTTTTAAGTTTTACTTTCGGACTTTATCTGTTCGGCACCAAGATTACTGCTTTTCAAGTGCCCGTCTTTAACTGTCCTTTTAATCAAGAGATGTTGGTCGACGGGAGTTGCTACGATTTATGCCATCTCAAAGATTATTTTAAATCCAACTGGGTCCCGGGGAAAAAGGGCGTGGTTATTACCTTTTTGGCGACCAATCTCTTGATCATTCTGGTCCTGGGCCGGTTATTGTGCGGCTTTCTCTGCCCATTCGGTCTGATTCAGGATGTGCTCGACAAATTTCGCCAGTGGTTACGCCTTGATTCATT
>JASFQO010000143.1:0-6320 GCA_050115405.1 Bacillota bacterium | reverse complement strand
AATGGATATCTCCGATCTGGTGACCGAGAATACTGCAACCACCACGACGGAGCATTTCTTTTCCCCGGGTAGTATTTTAACGATCAATCCGGTGACAATCAATGATTACCGAAAGCTGTTAATCGATCTTCCCGGCGTCAAAAACGCCTGGATTGAACCGCTTACCGGTAGCGAACCGGCGCTATATTTCGATCAGGATAACCATGCTTTACTCTATGATTATGCGTCGGGAGCGCAAAAACTCAGTCTCAATGGCTTATACCGGGTTGATATTGAGAAAGAGTCTGATGTGACCGACAGTGACGCTCTTAAAGAGACGGTACTGCAAAAACTGCATGATCATCGTAATTTGGGCGAAGACTTTGTTGCAGTCAATATCCTGGAGACCGAGACCATCTCGGTGTTTTCCGATATTCAGATTGATGAAAATGCGGACGCTTATGAGGTTATGGCGCAAATTTACTACGACCTGAAGAACTTGATCTCCCCCCGGGTTAAACAATACAATTTAAAAAGAATGCTTCAAAAAGGGAAAAGCATTGCGGAACTCTTTACCGGCCCGCCATTGGAAAATGGGTTTATTGACGATGCTGAGCTGGGAGACGGGGAAAAGGTCAAAGAATTGCATACCTCCGATTTGATCCGGATCATCATGGCTAACGAGGCAGTCAAGGATGTCCGGAATCTGTTTATCACCGATACTCTTACGCCCGGTATTCGCGATAAACAAGAGTGGGCATTGGTGGTGGATGATAATAAAGCGTTGGTGTTGGAGTCATTTAATAGTTCGAAGCTCAGGCTCTTTAAAAATGAAACGCTTTGTCCGATCGATTCGGCAACAGTCCAAAAAAGAGTGGCTTTACTGGAAACGGCTGCCGCGCGTGAGATTTATGATGATCCGGCAATGGATTTAAGTGAATCTTTATCCGAAATTCCGGACGAATTGAGCGATTATGAAACGATCGCTTATCAGTTGCCGGCCAACTATGGCGTGGGCGAAACAGGACTTTCATCTGCGGCTTCAGACGCCAGACGCGCTCAGGCGCGGCAATTGCGGGCCTATTTGTTGTTTTTTGAACAGATTTTGGTCAATTACCTGAAACAACTGGATAGCTTCAAACGGCTCTTCGCTTTCCGGCAAGACCGGGAGCAACTGCTCAAAAGTTATTTCAGCCGTCTGTTGCCGGAAGCCGTCTGGCAGGAAGATTTTCCGGAGATTGCAACCTTGATTGCGGCTGATCCCACGGAAAATTTGCCGTTTAGCGCTACTGCCTTTATTCGCAAAAACCGAATCTTAGATCATTTGTTGGCGCAGTTCAATGAGCGTTTTGCCGATTACGCGTTATTTGATTATCAGCGCCGGCCGTTTGTAGCTATCAAAGCAACTGACAAGGAAGCATATTATCTGCAGGCAAAAGCGGACTTTTTGGAAGGTTACCCCGAACTGAGCCGTAACCGTAACCTGGCTTGTAACTATTGGACCGGCGTCGTCGCCGGACAGCCAACCAACGGGTTAAAAAATTTAATCGCCGCTAAGCTGGGAATTGATCTTACTGTCCCAACGGATTCCGCTTCTTCGGAAGAATTTTATATTATCGAGCATATTTTATTTCGGCCGCGCGAAACTGTAATATTGGATTTCATTTGCAGTGAAAAGATTGCTGAAAACTATCAGCCGGACCCCTATTCCTATCAATTAACGTTTGTGATTCCTAAGAAGAGCGGGCGGTTTAGTAACAGCAAATTTAAAGAGTTGGCCTATACCACAATCGCAAATGAGACGCCGGCCCATGTTTCTTATAACGTATTGGAATTCAATACGGCTGAAATGAACGTTTTTACGGAATGTTATCAAAATTACCTGCGGGAATTGGCCAAATGGCGCCAAGGGACGGCTACCCAATACAATTTGTATCGCAAGCAATTGATGCGACTTTTAGGGATTGGTGTGCCGCAACTGCCGGTATTGCACTTGGACGCCGCGGATGTCTCCGGTGATGGGACAGTGCCTGTTCATGGGAGCACGGTCACAAAATGGACTGATTTGAGTGGCGATAATCATCATGCGCTGGCCCAGACTGACGGTAGCGCACCCCGGTATTGGAAGTCCGCGGCTGATATCGTACCTTGGTTGCGGTTTAGCAAAGCTTCCGGATTAAAGATTGCCAATGCCTTATTTGGGGACGATTTTAGTATTGTGGTAGTCTTGCGGACCGAGGTCCAAACCGGCCATGCGGAAACACCGTTTTCGTTGGTAGCCGGCGCCGACGCAACCGGCGCCGGCTTTGCCTTGGGCTTTAAAGGAAATGGGGATCTGTTTGCCGGAATCGGGACCAAAACCATTACTTTGGAATCGGAAGCGGTCAGCCCGCATCTGGTCATTTGCAGTTATGACAGCGCGGCGCAAGAATTTAGTTTGACGTTGGACGGGGCTTTGGAACTCAAGAAAACATTAAGCGCAATAACTTGGGATCATACGGCGGTAACGATTGGCAATGGCGCGCCTTGTGATGTAGGAGAAGTGATTATTCTCGACTCAGTTTTGACCGGAACTCGAAAAACCAAACTGGAGGAATATCTCGCCGCAAAATGGAGCATTCCGCTCTCGGCGGTCAGTTCGATTGCCCAACCGGTGTTGCATCTGGATGCCAATGTGGCCAATAGTATTAAGAAAACCGAACTGACTAATAAGGTTAGTCAATGGCGGGATGTAAGCTTGAATGCAAGTGCCGTAACTCAAACAACAACTATGTTACAGCCGGTTTATTATTGGGACGGGATCGGGAAATTGCCGGCGCTTTATTTTAATAATAGCGCGTTAACGCTTCCTAATCCGGATCAAAAGTTGTTTAAAGCCGATTTTACCCTGGCGTTGGTCTATCAGGCGGATGCAGGCGGGGGGCGATTGCTTGACGGGACGGCAACCGATAGTAAACAAAATAGTTTCGCCATTGGAATCGGGTCTAATGGAGCTTTGCTGATCGAAGGAGAAACCGAGTCGGTGAAACTTGCGGCTACGCTGGGAAAGGCTCATATCGTAATGATCACCGGCCGAATCACCATTGACGGGAAACTTGAAGTTACGGTCTGGTTGGACGGTCAGGCGGCGACTACCCAAGTATTTACCGAGCCGCAGATGTTTAGTGATTGTCCGCCGGATTTGGCCATTGGCAGCCGGAGTGGTAACGCTGCGTTTACCGGTAAAATTGGGGAAATGGTAATTTTTGAGGAAGTCCTCTCCGCATGGGACCGGCAAAGATTAGAAAACTTTTTAGCCGACAAGTGGCAAATCGATATTTCCGGGGTCGATAGCGTAGCGGCTCCGGCGCTGCATTTGGATGCTTCCCGTCAGGCCGCGGTGCGGGATGAAATCGGGGCAGTGATCGCCAGAGAGACCACTGTTTACCAGTGGCTGGATCGGGGCGCCGCGGGCAATGACGCCATTCAAGACAATGCTTCCCGAAGGCCTTTGTATGCCGCGGATGGAATTAACGGCTTGGGCGTCATTAAGTTTACTCAGGAACAAAAAGATCCTACCGACTATTATGACGACGCGCTTATTGTCGACCGTATGATTCAAAAAAATTTTACGATAATGCTGGTCTTCCAACCGGATGCCGCTTATTATGCAAATCAGGAGATACCGACGCCGTTCAGTCGTGATACCGTTTGGACGGAAGGTGTGGCGTTGCTTGACGCCGACTGTTCCGGCCATTACAATGACTTTGGTCTTTCTTTTGCTAAAATCGGCTCTAAGCTGGTGGTACTGGGCGGAATTGGCGACCGTTTGACAGTTGACCACACGATTCAATCTGAAGAGATTGATTTTGCCACGCCGCATTTTGTCACCCTGACACGCGAACAGGCCGATGGCATGGTAAAACTGTATGTCGACGGACGGCTCCATACCCGGGCGGATCTGCGGGATGCGGTGCTCTTAAATGATTCCCGGACGATCAAAATCGGGGCTTTTAATAGTGGCGAAGGGCTTGCCTTCCATGGCTTAATTGGTGAAGTGATCATCTTTGACCGGGTGCTGACCGATCCAAAACGGCGGCAGATTGAAACATATCTTGCGACCAAATGGAAAATTCCGGTTGTGACTTTACCCCTTGACACTACCGGATTGAGCCTGCATTTGGACGCCGCAGACACTAATAGTATCACTTGCGATAAGGAGCAACGGGTCTCCCAATGGGCGGATACGAATACGTTAAACGAGATTGCCGCAATCCAGCCGGTAACGGAATATCAGCCGGTTTATCTGGCGTCAGGTAGTTCCGGAACCCCTGCTATTAAGTTTAACAATAGTTACATGACAGTGGCGCCCGGATTAACATCTTATGATGATTTGACTCTGACATTAGTCTACACTGCGCTATCAACCGGTAACCTGTATCCCGGTTGGAAGGGAGGCGCCGGGCTGGTTGATCATTATGCCGCAGACGAGTCCAATAACTTTGGAGTGGTGATCAACCCAAACAATACTTTGGGGATGCGGATCGGCACGCAACAGGTCGAAGCCTCATGTGCCTTAAATACTCCGCATATCGGAATCGTGACTCGCAGTAAGGCGGACGGCACAGCGAAAATCTATCTGGATGGGTTGCTGGCGGCAAGCGGAAACGGCGCGCCGCAAATATCCCTGGAAAAACTCGACGAATGGCGTCTCGGCGCGATTCGCCAATTATCCGGGGAAACAGTCGGTAAAGGGTATTATCATGGTGAACTGGCGGAAGTATTATTGTTTAACCGGGTATTAACTCCGGCGGAACGTCAGAGCTTGGAAACATATTCCGCTACCAAGTGGCAGATTGACCTTTCGGGAATCACGAGTATTGCTACGCCGGTACTCCATTTGGACGCCGGTATCCTGGCGACGCTTAAACCTGGCGATACAGGCAAAATTGCTCAGTGGCTGGACCGAAATGGTCGCAGTAATTATGCGGTTCAAGTTAACTCCGGCCAACAACCGGAGTATCGCCCCGATGTCTATCGGGAATTGGGCGCAGTACATTTTGACCGGGACAATCAAAGTTGCTTGACTTTGAAACCGGTGGTGACGGATGATTTCGCCATCTTCATCGTCTATAAGGCGGAAACGGCAGAAGAAGCCGCCTACATGCCGGTCGCGAAGGATTCCTTTACCGTGATCGCCGGGGTTGATGACAGGCTTTCGGCGCTGATTTGGTCCTGTTTTTATCAACAAGGTTATCTTGACGCCGGCGGGAATGTATTAGCCGCATTTACCCCTGGAGAAGAAGGTTTTGTGCTGAGGTTGGATACGGAAGTATGGGACGCAATCCGGGTTGAATTCATTACCGAAATCAAGGCTGTTTTGACTGTTTATTGCAGTAAAAACAATATCGTCCCGGAAGACGCGTTTACCGGCATTGGAGGAGTGGCTGAAGCATTATCACAAACCATTTGGCAATACCTTTACGGCGCAAACTATCTGAATAGCGACGGGCGGGTATTGAATACCAACTTTACCGCTCAATCTAACGGCGAATTTGGAGCGATTATGGAAGCGGCAGTGGTGAATGTGGTGTTAGCCCAAAATTGGCTGGAGGGGGCCGGTCTCTTTGACGGCAACTGCGCCGGAGAACCGGGCCAGCTTAACAAGAGAGATTTTGGATTGCTGGTAGGCAAAAAAGGTCAACTACTGGCGGGGATTGGCATGCCTGATGAGCAGGATTATCAATTGGCCCAACCCGCCGCCTTTAACCAATGGCATCTGGGCATCTTAACCAGGATCAAAGATACCGGGGTGACCCGGTTGTATCTGGACGGCGCCACACCGGTCGCGACCAAAGTTGCCCGGAATGTGAGTCTGAAAGATCCCAAGCAATTCACGATTGGCGCCGAAAACAACGGTGGGAATTATTTTACCGGTGATATCGGGGAGATTATTATCCTTGCTACCGTGCCGGATGACATTCAGATTGCGATGGTTCGAAGTTACCTGGCCCAAAAATGGGGAATTAAGTTTTAAAGGTATGGAATTATTTTACATAATATGATATAATTGGGACGATAAAATCAAAACCGCTTTCTGTTTTTGAAAGCGGTTTTGATCAAACGAAGTCAGAATTAAGTTTTCAGGATAGTTTTTAAAAACTCATCATAGGAGCGGATTATGTTAGGACGTAATACCGGGCAATATCAAAAAATGCTCAAAGCAATTATTAAGGAGCAAATTGAGCCCATCTTTGAAAAAAACTCTTTCTCCCGAAATGGCGACCTCTTTTTTAAAGTGGAGCCAGGAATGGTCAAAGGAGTGGATTTGGAATATTTCCGCTTTAATACGTTTGCTTCTT
>JASFQO010000142.1:0-6341 GCA_050115405.1 Bacillota bacterium | reverse complement strand
AGGCCGCCTTGCATCTGGCATTGGAGGAATTGGACGGAATTTATTGTATCATTGCCGCCACTTCCAACCAAATTGGTTTTGTCAAGGATAAAATGGGGATTAAACCGCTTTTGCTGTTTGAACGGGATGGAGTGACCCTGTTTGGTTCGGAGCAGATCGAGTTTACCTCCTTATTTCCGGATGTATTTGCCGAAGAGATGGAACCGGGGGAGGTGCGGGTATGGAATATTTAGACGCTACGGAGTTGACCAGTAAAGAGCTGAACGTCCGGCTGGTTTCCGCTTTAAAAATGGGGGCGGCGGTTACGGTCGAGAATCCCCATGCCATGCATAATATCGGGACCGGTTTGAATTTGCCGGGGAAAGTGTTCGTCAAAGGCAGCACCGGTTTTTACGTCGGGGGGTTTTTGGAAGGGACCACGATTGAAGTGGACGGCAATGCCGGTTGGTATGCCGGCGATAACATGATGGACGGCGAATTATTGATTGCCAAAAATGCCGGCTGTAACGCCGGGACGTATTTTAATGGCGGGACGATGGTCATTTACGGTAGTGTCGGCAGCCGGGCCGGCTACGGGATGAAAAACGGGACCATTATTGTCTGCGGCAACGCCGGTCGGTGGGCCGGGCAAATGACTACCGGCGGACAATTGATTATTTTGGGCGCCGTCGGCAAACAAATCGGAGAGTCCATGTATAAAGGCGTAATTTATGCGCAGGACCCGGAAGTCGCCGCCAAGCTGGGGGGCAATGTCCGGTTGGATAATTTGAGCGCAATGGAACGGGAGAAGTTGCAGAAACTTTTTGCGCACTATGCCATTGCCGTCCAACCCGGTAATTTCCGGGCCATCCGGCCGTTGGTTTCGGGCCGGCATACTTATACCCTGTTTAGGCCGGAACTTCATCCGGAATTGTCCAACAAATATCATGCCGACATCCGGGCCGGCGCGCCAAATAGCCCACCGCCGCCGGCCGCCAACCAAGCTTTTAACCCCAAGGAAAACGAGGTGTAGTCGATGAATGCCGAAAAGAAAAATAACGAACCTAAGGATGTTCAGCACGGGATTTGGAACGCCGAGACCATTGCCGAGATTGACTACAAGGCGAATTATGCCAAGCACCGGATTCGCGGCTGCGGGGCGACCCGTTATATGCCGACTTTCGACGATCTGATGATTTTACCGTCCCAATTGAGCCGGATGGCGATTGATACCTATCGGGAACCGTGCGAGACCCGGACGGTGTTGGGAAAAAGGTTTGCGACCAAACCGCTGGTGATCGAGACTCCGATCATGATTGCCGGGATGTCCTATGGCGCTTTAAGCAAGGAAGCCAAGATTGCCCTGGCCAAAGCGACTGCTTTAACGGGGACGGTCATCAGCAACGGGGAAGGAGGGCTGTTGCCCGAGGAACGGGAGTGTTCTTACCGGCAGTCGGTGCAAGTGCTGCCCAGTCGTTTCGGATTTAGCAAACGTAATATTGAAGTCGCCGATATGCTGGAGTTTTTGGTGGGAATTGGGGCGAAGCCGGGACTTTCCGGCCATTTAATGGGCGAGAAGATTACCGAGGAGATCGCTGAATTCCGGCAGTTGCCGATTGGGATTGACCTCCACAGTATGCCGCGTCACGGCGACAGTTTCGGCGCGGATGACATGGTGGTCAAGATGGAGCAATTACGGGAATTGACCAATTGGGAGACACCGATTTTCGCCAAGATTGCCGCCGGCCGGGTGCGGGATGATGTCAAAATCGCCGCCAAAGTCGGCGCCGACGGGATCATCATTGACGGAGCGCAGGGCGGCACCGGCGCGGCCCCAGTGATGGCGACCGGGCATTTGGGGATCCCGGCGCTGCCTGCGTTGGTGCAGGCGGTGAAGACCCTGGAGGAAATGGGGTTGAAAGACCAAGTCAGCCTCATTATTTCCGGCGGGATCAAAGATGGCGCCGATATCGCCAAAGCGCTGGCCATCGGGGCGGACGCGGTGGCGATTGGGACCGGGGCGATGGTGGCGATGGGCTGCCGGGTTTGCCTGCGTTGTCACAAAGGAATCTGCGCTTTTGGAATCGGCACTCAGAATCCGGAGTTGCGCGCCAGGCTGGATATTGACGCCGCCGCCCAACGGGTAGCCAATTATATTACCGGAATGACTAACGAAGCGGTGCTGTTGGCCAAAGCCGCCGGCAAGACCAAGCTGAAAAATATGGAACGGGAAGACTTGCGCGCCATGACGCTCGAAGCGTGCGCGATGACCGGTATCCCCTTGGTGGGCAGTGATTTTGTCTTTGGCGAACGTTTTGGATTTGGAGGATGAGACAAATGACACAGAGCAGACGGATTCATGAGCATCCGATCATCAAAAGTTTCCCCAAAGGCAAACTGGTGGATTTTGAATTCGATGGGCAGGTCATGCAAGGCTATGAAGGCGAACCGATTGCGGTCGCCTTGAAGGCCAACGGCGTGATGACGCACCGTTATACTGCCAAGGAGCATCAGCCGCGTGGCATCTTCTGCGCCATCGGACGTTGTACCGACTGTGTAATGGTCGTGGACGGCAGGCCGAATGTCCGGACCTGCGTCACTCCCTTGCAAGCGGGGATGAAAGTGGCGACTCAATACGGCGTATCCGCAAAAGCATGGGGGGTGAGACAGGATGAAACGGTATGATTTGATTGTGATCGGAGCCGGACCGGCCGGACTGGCGGCGGCGATCGAAGCGGCCGAACGCGGTCTGGAGGTGGTCGTCTTTGATGAAAACGCCAGGCCGGGCGGACAATTGTTTAAACAGATTCATAAATTTTTCGGTTCCAAAGAGCACCATGCCAAGGAACGCGGTTTCCGGATTGGGCAGCAATTGTTACAGGATGCGGAGCGGCTCGGGGTGGAAGTCGTCTTGGAAGCCACGGTATTGGGGATCTTCACCCATCATGAAGTCACAGTAATGCATGGAAGACGGTTGGCGCATTACCGGGGGCGCCGAATGATCGTCGCCACCGGCGCCTCCGAAAATATGACGCCGTTTCCCGGTTGGACATTGCCGGGAGTGATTGGCGCCGGCGCGGCCCAAACCATGATGAATTTGCACGGGGTCAAACCGGGCGATCGGGTGTTGATGGAAGGGTCCGGCAATGTCGGCTTGGTGGTCGGGTTCCAATTATTACAAGCCGGCTGCAAATTGGCGGCGGTAATTGATGCGGCGCCCCGCATTGGCGGTTATGGCGTCCATGCGGCGAAGTTAGCTCGGACCGGCGTTCCGTTTTATTTATCCCATACCATCAAGGAAGCGCACGGAACGGACCGGGTGACCGGTGCGACATTGGTGGCGGTAGACGCCGAATGGCAGGTGGTCCCCGGCAGCGAGGTTGAAGTGGACGTTGACACGATTTGTATTGCGGTTGGGCTTTCCCCAATGTCACAATTGACGCGCATGGCCGGTTGCCGGATGGTTGAGAATCCGACCAAAGGCGGTACGGTCCCGGAGGTTGATGCGAACGGCGAGACCTCAATTGCGGGAATTTATGCGGTCGGCGACATCGCCGGGATTGAAGAAGCCAGTTCGGCGCTGCTGCAAGGCCGGATTGCCGGGGCGGCCGCCGCCGGTTCGCTGGGCTATCTCGAATCGACGGAATTCAACCGCCGCACCGAGCAATACCGCCATTCCCTGGCGCAGTTGCGCGCCGGGATGTTTAGCCCGCAAAATAAAGGACGGACTGATTTGACCGAGACCGATGAAGGCTATCGGTTATCGCAAAATTTGTTGACCAAAGGCTATCTGGCCGATGCCGAGCTGAGTGATTATCCAACGATTGCTGCGTCCCGGGCGCAGGCGTCGCGCGGCTTTGTCCCGGTAATTGAATGTACCCAGAACATTCCCTGCAATCCCTGTCAGGACGCATGTAAAAAAGGTTGCATCAAAGTGGGCGCGACCATTACCGGACTACCAGCGGTTGATCCGGCGGTTACCTGCACTGGTTGTGGGATGTGCGTTGCTTCCTGTTCGGGACAGGCGATCTTTTTGGTCAATGCCAATTACGCTCCCGGTTATGCCGCAGTGGCGTTACCTTATGAATTTTGTCCCTTGCCGGAAGTAGGGGATGCCGGCTGGGCGTTGGATCGTTCCGGCCGGGTCCTGGGGCCGGCGGAAGTGGTTGGGGTCAAAACCGCTCCGGTAATGGACGAGACCGCGATTTTAACCATGAAAGTGCCGGCCAAATGGGCGATGACCGCCCGCTTTTTTAAGCCGGTCAAGGAGGCGTGACGATGAAAAGCGATTGGGACCGTTCTTTAGGGCCGGCTGAATTTGTGCCTCAACCGGATGACGCGGTGATCATCTGTCGGTGTGAAGAGATTACCAAAGGCGAGATTCGCCGGGCGGTTTTTGACGGGATGCGGACAATGAATGAAGTCAAACGGTATCTCCGGGCGGGAATGGGGCTGTGTCAAGGGCAGACCTGCGGCCGGCTTATCCGGAAGATCATTGCGCGGGAACTGGGGGTTAATCCTAACGAACTGGATACTCCGACGTCGCGTTCCCCGGCCCGTCCACTCGCGATGGAGATTTACGCCAACGATGGGGTCAAATCATGAAAGGGGGTGTACAGTGATGAAAAATGCAGATGTCATCATCGTTGGCGGTGGCGTGATCGGCTGCGCGGTTGCTTATAACCTCACTAAAGTCGGAGTCCGGCCGTTGGTGCTGGAGCGGGAAGAGATCGGCACCGGCGGTTCCAGCCGCAACGGCGGCGGCGTTCGCCAGTCCGCCCGGGACCTGCGGGAGATGCCCTTGGCCATTCACGCGGTTCGTAATTTGTGGCCCACTTTGTCGGAAGAACTGGGTGTGGATGTTGAATATCACCAACAAGGTAATTTGCGTCTGGGCAAGACCGAGGCCCATCTCCGCTTTTTGGATGGAATGGTGACGCAAAGCCGGACCGCCGGATTGGAATTGCGGATGGTTGACGGCGCGGAAGTCCGGGAAATTTGCCCGTACCTTTCCGAAGAAGTGATCGGGGCTAGTTTTTGCCCGACCGACGGCCACGGTAATCCGATGAAGACCACGTTGGCTTTTTATAAACGTGCCCGGGAACTGGGCGCCCGGTTTATTACGGGCGAGACCGTCCAATGTCTGCGAACCAACCGGGGACGAGTGACCGGGGTCCGGACCGACCGCGCCGCCTACGAGGCCTCTCAGGTATTATTGGCTGCCGGGCTCGGCTCGCGTCCCATTGCCGGTGGCGTCGGGATTGACCTGCCAATGCAGAAAGTAATGCTTGAAGCGTTGATTACCGAGGCCCATCCGCATTTATTTCCCCAGATGCTGGGGACGGCGGATGCCGATTTTTACGGGCACCAGACCGATCATGGCTCGTTTGTCTTTGGCGGCAGTACCGGACTGGAACCGTTTGCTTCCGAAGAGGCGTTTCCGGTGACGCGGAGCATGACGGCCCCAAGTCTTTGCCGGGCGATCTTAGGTTATTTTCCGATGATGAAAAAAGTGAATATTATCAGGACCTGGGCCGGGTTTATCGATGAGATGGCCGACCATGTCCCGGTCCTCGGCAAAGTGGCGGAAGTGCCCGGACTGGCGCTGGCTTGTGGCTTTAGCGGCCACGGTTACGGGATCTCCCCGGCGGTCGGCCAGTTAGTGGCGGAAGTATTGACAACGGGACAACCGTCAATTTCGTTAGATGCCTTCCGCTACGATCGTTTTAAACCAAAATCATAAATTAATAATGAGGAGTGTTAGCAATGGACTTTACACGCACCAACTATTCTTCCGGCGCTCCCTTGGAGGAGAAAGCGGGCTACAGCCGGGTAGTCAAGGTCGGACCATTTGTTTATGTGGGCGGCACCACTTCGGTGCAGCCGGACGGGTCGGTTTACGGCGAGGGCGATGGTTATGCGCAGGCTAAATACATTTTCGAGAAAATGGTCAAATGCCTCGAACAGGCGGGGGCAAAAAAAGAAGAGGTCATCCGGGTTAAAATGTACGCCACCGATATGAGCCGTTCCAAGGAGTATATCCAAGCTTATTCGGAGTTTTTCAAACCGATTAAACCGTTGTGCACCTTGGTGGGGATTGCGGCTTTAAACCGGCCGAGCCAATTGGTCGAGATTGAAATCGACGCGATTATCGGCGCGGCGAATGAGAAATGAGAAGTGAGAGGTGGGAAGCGGGTCCGAGGTGTGAAGAGGCAGTTAACTCACCTCTTCACCAACAAATACGCATGTTCAACCTTAAGTTGAACTAAATACGCGTTATTATTATATACATAGCCTTACAAAAAAATGAAAAGAGCAATATAAATTGCTCTTTTCAAAAAACGCTATGACTCATAGCCACG
>JASFQO010000141.1:0-6346 GCA_050115405.1 Bacillota bacterium | reverse complement strand
TTAAGGCCCGCCGACCGGCACTTCCACCACCCGCTTGGTGCGATGGACCAAATCGCCTTCTCCAATCAATGTTTCATCGCCCAGCAACACGCACCCGACATTATCTTCCTCCAGGTTCAGTGCCATACCGTAAACCTTGTTGGGAAAAGTCAACAGCTCCCCCATCATTACTTTACGTAATCCGTAGATTCGGGCAATCCCGTCGCCCACTTCCAAAATAGTCCCGGTTTCCTGGGCTTCCAGGTCCAGATGGTACTTTTCAATTTGTTTTTTTAAAACCGCAATAATATCTTCTGTTATCAGTTGCATCAGGGGTTCCTCTTTACCGCAAATTTATCAAACCGACCGCTCGGTTAATTTTCTCCTTAAGCTTGTAAGCTGGCCTAAAATCGAACCGTCGTAAAGTTGGTCTTCACGCTTGATGATGATTCCGCCAATCAAATTGGGATTGCACCTTTTTTTGATAAAAAGCTTGGTGGCCCACTGAGTCTCCAAATCCTTACGGATCGAAGCTTCCTCTTCAGCGCTCAACTCCCGGGCGGTAATCAAGTTAACTACTTCGTAGCCTTGCGCTTTCATCGCCAAATCGATCGTACGGTCCAAAAGCTCCGGTAATAAACGGGTACGACGCCGGTCAATCAGCAAATGAAGGAAATTAACAAACTCCTGCGGGGTGTCCCGGGCCAAAAAGCGGACCGCCAATTCCTTTTTATCCGCTGCGGTGATCGACGGATGGTTCAAAAATAGATCGACCTCCGGCATTTTCACCACCGGCAACAGCGCGGCTGCGCTTTGCATAATCGCGGCGACCTTCTTTTTTTCCACCGCCAAAGCGACCAAAGCCCGGCAATAATTTTCAGCTATTGACTTACCCAAGGGAGGTCGCAGCCTCCTTTTCCAGATCGTCAATGACGCTTTGAATCATTTCCGTATCCATTTCTTGGGACAAATGCGTCCCTAAAATTTTGGTCACCGCCATTAACGCCAAATTCACCGCTTCGTTTCTAATTTCATCACGGGCAATCAACTTGGACCGTTCAATCTCGGCGTTAGCCCGCTGCCGAAGCCGATCGACTTCCTTTGTTGCTTGTTTTAATAATTCTTCGCGCAACCGTTCGGCTTCCAATTTGGATTTTTCCACTGTTTCATAAGCTTCTACATGCGCCTCTTCCAAAATGATTTGGGCTTGATGATGCAGTTGTTCCGCCTTTTCCTTGGCAGTCTTGGCGTCGTCCAAATCTCGGACGATTTTTTGGCGGCGTTGTTCCAAAATCCCTTGAATCGGGCGGTACAGGAGGCGGATCAAGACAGCGATCAAAATCCCGAAGTTAATGACCATCACGATCATTGTCCCATACTCAATTCCTATTTTTTCCAATCGAGTGACCTCCTTAACTATATATAACCCAAGCAAGATTGCGCGTTAACCCCGGACCCGATCCGCTATCCGGCCGTAACCGGCGTCTTGGGCAACCAGTCTTTTGGATTATATATAGTTTTGCGCGTTTGAACCATTAACTATCAACCTGATATTCATACCGTACTATGGCGCTAAAAAGTTTGAAAACAATTGTCAACTGTACACGTCAACTGATTTTCACCCTAACGTCCATGCCCAGGCTACGCCGGGCACAAGACTGTGAGTGTAACTTCTGACGAATTTTCACCCTAACTTACCCAACAACATAAATGCGATGACGATTGCAATAATTGGAATGGACTCAACCAGACCAATCCCAATCAACATGGCGCGGAACAAACCGTTTTCAACCTCTGGTTGTCGGGCGATGCTCTCCAGCGCGGTAGCGACTACCTTGGAATCGGAAGTTGCCGCCGCGAAACTGCAACCAAAACAGATTAACCCAATCACAATTGCAATTATTTCTTTAAAACCGAAAACTTCACTCATCTTTTTCACCTCACTCTCTTTAGGATGGGAACTGCTATTCCTCCAGGGAAAGCCCCGTATAAGCCAAGCTTAATACGGTAAAGATATAGGCCTGAATCCCGCCAATCATCACACTCATCAATAACCAGGCGGCGGGCACGATCAGGTGAAAAGTCTCAGTGAGCTTTTCGATCAGGATCTCTCCGGCGAAAATATTGCCAAAAAGCCGTAAGGCCAAGGTTAACGGGCGAGTAAACAGATCCATTATATGAATCGGCAAAAATGCCGGATTCGGCGAAACAAAATGTTTTAAATGATTCAGTAATCCGTTTTCCCGGATGCCGATATATTGCATCCAG
The DNA here is from genome assembly GCA_050115405.1 of Bacillota bacterium. Lineage (GTDB taxonomy): Bacteria > Bacillota > UBA4882 > UBA8346 > UBA8346 > DATCLA01. Next base: position 4,099 of record JASFQO010000141.1, on the reverse strand, counting down.
ATCACTACCAGAATGGCTAAGGCTGCGGTTACGCTGACATTACGGGTAGGCGACTGCAAACCGGGGACCAGCCCCAACATATTGGAGATTAAAATAAACAGGAATAACGAGCCGAAAAAATACGTGTATTTGAGTCCTTTGACCCCCATGTTCTCCTTAACCGCATTTTCAATGAATTCCACCAACATCTCCAAGATATTTTGCCACCCTCGCGGAATCCAACTTAATTTACGGACTCCCAACCAGACAAATAAAGCAATGATCCCAATTACCAACCAGGACATCCCGATAATCCAGACATTAAATCCCATTCCAAACAGGGTAATTATATTATTTGTCATTTTCATCACTTAAAACCCCTTTGCTTAACAAATAAGTAAGCGCCGAGAATGTTCACCAGCGGCAACATCAGAGCAATCGCCGCGCAATCCCAGTAATACTTCGGTTTTAACCAGGCCTGGCCAATTTTTAAACCAACCCAAACACTCCCGACTCGGAGCAAAAAACCAAAAAAAATCTGCCAACCGCTCAAGCGTTTGGCTGATTTAAATCGCCGCCACCGCACCCATTGCCAGCAAAAATCTAAGGTCAAGATATCCAAACCCAGGATAATTGCTCCGGCCAATCCGTGCCACGCCGCTAAAAAGACCAAGCCGCCGCTGATAACTACCGCACCCAACAAAAGACTACTCATTTGTGTTTAGTCGCCCGAAAAGCAATGGAGAACATTTCATATAACCCTAAAAATAAACCGACCAGAATTCCGGTAAGCTTCATATTACTCAACCGAAACTGTTCTTCAATAAAACGGCCGACAAAAAAACCCCCCATAATCATTAAACCCAGATTCAAACTGAGCGAACCATACAACGCCGCCATTTTCCAAGATCCATTGCCCTTCTTTTGCCGGTTAATCGTGACCACTCCTCCATTAATAAGCCATAATTCGCCAGGATCGTCAAATCCGGTGGAATTAAAACTATTTGAATGCAGGTGTCAATAAGCTTGTCATCCCACGCGCCGCAGCGAATACAATCAAAAATCCAACCCCATTCTGAACTAATATTACTGCTACAAGGATAATTTCACAAACCCTGTTTTCGCCCAAATAGCGCCTCATTTACGATATTTTGACACTATGGTGAGATTAGCCAATATTTTAACAGTTTCCAAGCTTTTTTTTGGCTGATTGATTCATTTTTAAAATGTAAAAACCCGGTTACCAACCAGGTTTGATCCAAACTTGGAAACATCTCACTGTTCTTTATAGTCTCTTATTTCGTCCCAAACAGACGGTCGCCGGCGTCGCCCAAACCCGGAACAATATATCCATGGGAATTTAACCGGTCATCAACCGCCGCTACATAAATATCCACCTCCGGATGCTTGGCCTGGACGTTTTGAATCCCTTCCGGCGCGGCAATCAAACACATTAACCGGATTTGGGTGGCGCCCCGTTGCTTCAAAAACTGAATTCCCGCCGCCGCCGAACCGCCGGTGGCCAACATCGGATCGACGACGATTAACTCGCGGTCGACAACATCAAGCGGTAATTTACAAAAATATTCAATCGGATTTAAGCTTTCCGGATCACGGTAAACCCCAATATGGCCTACCTTGGCCGTAGGAATCAGCTTTAAAATTCCTTCCACCATCCCTAACCCGGCCCGCAAAATCGGGGTAACCGCGATTTTTTTACCGGCTACCGTATAACAGCGGGCTCTAGAGATCGGAGTTTCCACTTCCACTTCTTCAAGGGGAAAATTGCGGGTCACCTCATACGCCATTAACATTGAGACCTCTTCGACCAATTCGCGAAACTCCTTCGCTCCGGTATCCCGGGCCCGGATAATTGCGAGTTTGTGCTGAATCAACGGATGGTCAATCACATGGACCGTGGACATAACTATCGCTCCCTCCATCTACTATTCTTCTAAAGATTCCCTAATCCTTCGCACGACCGCCTCGAGTTTTTCCTTAATCTTGCTCGCGCATACCTGATACGCTTCGAGGTTTTGGCCGTAAGGGTCGGGAATCTCCAGCCCTGTCAATAATTGCTGCAATTGCTCCAAACGTTGGCGTTCCGGAGTAATCTCCTGCTCCATTTTCTGCTCAATCCGGCGCAACTCTTCATCCAAGGCCCGCATTTGCCGGGAGAGTTCCATGTTGCGCTGATGCAGTTCTTCCAATTTGGCGGCGTTCCGTTCCAAAAATTTGTGGCGTTTATTCTCCAACGCCGCCCGGAGGGTTTCCGCTTCGGTGATCAAATTCCCTATTTCGCGCATATCTTCGGCAAATTCATTCAACAGGAAAGTTTTTTTGGCGGCGGCAGGGAATAAACGTAACACATCTTTTTTCTGTTCGAGAGTCATGGTTAAAATCAAATCCGCGTCGGCAATTAACTCCGGCGATAATAAACTGGCGCGATGCTGCCGTAGGTCGATCCCCTCGCTTTTCATCACTTCAATCGCATTACGGTTGGCGTTAGCGCCCGGAACAGCATACGTACCGGCTGAGACTACCCGGATTACCGTTGCCTTTTCACCCAAATCGATCAACAGCATTTTACGGAGCAACGCTTCGGCCATACTGCTACGACAGGTATTTCCGGTACATACAAACAGTACTTTTTTAATCATTAACCCGAACGGCCTCCAGTTTTTCCTTTAGAATAACCTTATTTCTTTGAGCCTAATTCCACATCGCGCCGTTGAATTCCTGTCAAATTATCATAATTGTTTTGTATTTACCAGCCGGGCCTCAAACTTGCCGACCTTGGTGATTTTGCGGATGATCAAGGGATAACGTTCTTCATCATTTGAAACCAAGATGGTGATATTCACCTTGGGACTTTTGATCTCGATATATTCCGGATAAGTTTCATCCCCCAACTGCAGTTTATTCCTTACTTTCCGCACGAAATAATCAATACCTTCGATCCGGCCCGAGCCGTTTGAATAGAAATACAAACGGTGACTGCCGGGTTTCAAATTTTTTCGGCGCAGAAAAAACTGTAACGACAGTCCATCGTGAACGATTCCCGGCAAACTGATCACCCGACGTTCCTCCGGTTTATTATCTTCCACCAACCGGCGCACCGCAATTTTTTTGCCGTAATCAAAACTGACTTCTTCCGTTTCGCGCCCTTTGCGATCACGAGTCGCCCGTTTCAGATACAACGGATAAAAATCTTTCGCGTCCAAAATCATCTCTTCCGTCTCGTTATACCCGGTCAGTTTGTTGACTAAACCCACAGTAGTGACGGTTGAACGAATCCGAATCGCCGCGCGTCCCTTATATTTTTCTTTGGCGTCAATGACTCTTACGGTTTGATTGCCGCCATGGATCACCGACTTGATAATCACTCGATAATCGAGCGTTTCACCTTGCTTAACCCGAAACGCCAGCGTCGTCAGGCTATTGCTTAATAATAACACCAAAGCGAGTCCCTGTATCAAAAATTTAGGAAACATAGATAATATTCCCTCCCGCCGCTTTATTCAGTCGATTTTTAATTGCCGCCCCGATTCCGGTTTCGGCCACTCCTTCGATCAAAATCCGGTCGACTCCCAACGCGTCACAGCGCCGTAATAAGTCATACAGACGCGCCGCCGCCAACTCCGGATGTTTTGCGGGACCCAGATCCAACACTAAATTCGTCCGATACCGGGCCAAATTTTCCGAAAAGCCGATGACCGCTATTTTTTTCAAACCGCCTCCCGCTTCTAGCAGGGCGTTAATCCGCGCCACAACTTCGGCCTTTTCACCCTCTACCAACAGCACCGGCGCTTGTGGCGCATAATGACGGTATTTCATTCCGGGCGCCTGGGGCCGGTTGGTCTCTCCGGCAGCCACCGCCACCGTTTCGTCTAAAGCCGCTTCCAGCATTTCTTTAGTAATGGAGCCCGGACGCAAGATCCGCGGTTGGCCGGCATCCAGCGTCAGCACGGTGGATTCCAGACCGGCCGCGCAAGGGCCGCCGTCAATGACTAGCGGAATTTTGGCGGCAAAATCCGTCAGCACATGTTCGGCCCGGGTGGGACTGGGTTTGCCGGACAGATTGGCGCTGGGGGCGGCCACCGGAATCCGGGTTAACCGC
>JASFQO010000140.1:0-6353 GCA_050115405.1 Bacillota bacterium | reverse complement strand
TCGGGACATAGCGGGCGAGACCAAACTTACCGACGCCATCAAGGAAACCGGATTTACCATTGAAAAAGGTTACTGGACGCTCCGGGATGACGAGCGGATCTACCATTTCTTACACGAAATTCTGCCGGCTTGGGCTGCCGCCTATCAGGTCTACCGTTCGAAAGACTTTGACAAACTACGAATCAGACAGGTTCAGCGACTCAGCGGGGCGATCCGGCTCAATGAACTGTCGGACTTGCTGGAAATCACCATTGACCAACCGGAACTGCCGCCCGCGGAAATAGCGGCCTTCTGGACCGCCGTCCGGGAGAAGAAAAAATATTACCGTTTAAAAAACGGCGAGTTTATCAATTTAGGAGAACCGGAAACCCAAAAAGCCGAAAAATTACTGTCCCAATTAAGCTTAAGCGAGGCCGATTTACAAAAAGGCCGCCTTGCCGTACCGAAATACCGGGCGCTCTATCTGGAACAGGCGCTGCGCGACTATAATCCGGAACGCTTCGAACTGAATGCCGCTTTGAAAAACTTGGTCCGGACAGTCAAAAACCCCCAAATACCGGAAACGCCGCTTCCGGCTGACCTCGCCGGAATCCTGCGGGATTATCAAAAAACCGGCTTCAAATGGTTAAAAGCTCTTTCGTCATGTGGTTTTGGCGCCATTCTCGCCGACGACATGGGATTGGGGAAAACCCTTCAAATCATCGCCTGGGTGCAGTCCGAATACTATCGTTTCTCCCTCCCGTCGCTGGTGATCGCTCCGACTTCCCTAGTCTATAATTGGCGGGAAGAAGTGGCCAAATTCGCCCCGAACCTTCCGGTTTTAGTAGTGGACGGAACCAAAGAGGAACGGGGGGAACTGTTACGGACTGCCAAGCGCCACGCGTTGGTGATCACTTCATTTCCGTTGCTGCGCCGGGATATTGAGGAGCTGAAGCCAATCAAGTTTCACTGTTGCATCCTGGATGAAGCGCAAAATATTAAAAATCCGGCGACGATCAATGCCAAAACGGTGAAACAGATCCACGCCCGGCACCATTTTGCCGTGACCGGGACGCCACTTGAAAACTCTCTGACCGAGTTATGGTCAATCTTTGATTTCATCATGCCGGGTTATCTGTACTCGCACCATAAGTTTCAAGCCCGCTTTGAGACCCCGGTAGTCCGCAATAACAACGAGGAAGCCTTGAACGACTTGGGCCGGCATATCAAGCCCTTTATCCTGAGACGTTTGAAACAGGATGTCCTTGCCGAATTGCCGGAGAAGATCGAGACCAAAATCAGTTGCGACATGACCGCGGAACAAAAAAAAGCCTATCTTGCCTATCTGACCCACGCGCGCCAAGAATTCGAAGCCGGACTGGACACCCAGCGTTTCGCCAAAAGCCAACTGAAGATCTTAGCCCTGATCACCCGGTTGCGTCAAATTTGTTGCCATCCGGCGCTCTTTTTGGAAAATTTCCGGGGCGACAGCGGTAAGCTGGAATTACTATTGGAACTGGTCCGGGACTCCCGCTCCGCCGGTCACCGGCTACTAATCTTTTCGCAATTCGTGACGATGTTGGACTTAATCGCCGCCAAATTACAAACGGAACAGATCCCTTACTCCCGGATCGACGGCCAAACCCCGCCCCAGAAACGCCTGACACTGGTCAACAACTTCAACACGGGGCAAAATGAGGCCTTTTTAATCTCCCTCAAAGCCGGCGGTACCGGCTTAAACCTCACCGGAGCCGATACGGTGATCCATTACGACCCGTGGTGGAATCCGGCCGTAGAAGACCAGGCCACCGACCGCGCTTACCGGATCGGCCAGCAACATGTGGTCCAGGTCTTCAAGCTAGTCGCCAAAGGGACGATCGAAGATAAAATCTATGCCTTGCAACAGAAAAAGAAAGCCTTGATCGACAGCGTCATCCAACCCGGCGAAAATTTCCTGGGCAAAATGACCGTGGCGGAGATTCGGGAATTGTTTGCGGAATGAAAGACCCCGGGGACAAAGACACATATTATTGAGGCTCTTTATCTTTTCCCACATGCCCTTCCGGATTATAACCACTGTGTTTCGCTGATTGAAAAAGAGTCAAGGAACCGTCCCCTGACTCACTAACCGGCAACAATCCGCAATACTTCCTGAAACCGCGGTAAAGCATATTGGTAAAAAGCCTTATAAGCGGAGCAAAAATAATTCTTATGACTAATTTTATCGTCAATAATCGGCTCATAATAACGACGGCAGCCGCCCCGACACAAGGCATAAACCTCACACCCGCCGCATTGTTCCGGAATTCCCGCCGAAACCGCCACAAAAACTTTGGCGGTTTCGCCTTGCAACATCTCCGCCAGACTGTCGGTACGAATATTTCCCATCCGCCATTGATCCAGTACATAAAAGTCACAGGGATACACGGATCCGTCGGCTTCAATGACGGGATTGGCGGAACAATGCCCCTTCATATCGCAGGATTCGGGCGGATAGCCCAGCAACATCTGCAGGACATTATCAAACATCCGGATACTGATGCGACGCCCGGTTGCCATGAAATCGTGATACCAGAGATCAAACAGCCGCTTAAGAAAGTCTTCATAGAGCCGGGGCGTCAGCGAATAAGGGCTTTGCCCCGGTTCGACGCCCAAACTGTCCAGGCAGGGAATGAATTGCAAGTATTCAAAACCTTGTTTGACAAAATAGTGATAGACTTGGCCTATATGCCGGGCCACGGACTTGGTAACCACGCTTAAAACGTTATATTCCACCTGATATTGTTTAAAGAGGGCCACCGTCTTCAAAATCCGGTTATAGCTACCCTTACCTTGCGCGTCAACCCGGTTCAAGTCATGGATCTCCTTGGGCCCGTCCAGGGAAAGCCCGATCAAAAACCGGTTCTTTGCCAAAAATTGGGCCCACTCGGCATCGATCAGCGTCCCGTTGGTTTGGATGGCGTTGCCGACCTTAACTTTTTTACGGTTATATTTTTGCTGCAAATCCACTAATTTCCTGAAAAAATCCAACCCGGCCAAGGTCGGCTCGCCACCCTGAAAGGCGAACCCCACGTAGGACTCTCCGTATTCAAAGGCCTTTTTAACCAGAATTTCCAAGGTATCCGTGGTCATCATTCCGTAATTTTTCTCGGCCCGGTTTTCGGCTTCATCACAATAGAAACAGTATTTGCAACGCAAATTGCAGGCGCTGGAGGCTGGTTTGATTAAGATGTTAATTGGCGGCATATGGCAACTCCTCCATCCAAATAATGAGTTTGCTACGGCTTACAAAGAAACGTAAACGTTAAGCGATAACCGAATATTTCACCAAGCCGGTTCAAATATCCTTTGGATGCTAATGTTACGACTTCCAAAGATATCCTCAAGTTTTCAACCTTGGAAAGCTAGAGCACCCATTGTAATCGGCCCTTTTCGTCAAAGACTCTCTCCCGCGATTCACCGGTTAAAATTAATCTTGTCAAAAAAACTCTCCTTCAATCTTACTGCTTAAGATGAGAAGGAGAGTTTTTAGGGGATTATCGGTTTTAGAAGCGCTTCAGCCGCCGGCAACAAAGAATCAATAATGGTCTTCTCGCCAGGCTTTGCTTTTCCCCGGGCAAATAATACCTTCAACAAATGCTCCCATAAATCCAGCCAAATCCTTTAACGTCATTTCCGTCTTCTTGGCGACGGCCCGGCCACCTTTTAGAAAGCCGGTGGCCATAGCGGTTAAAATCGCTTTAATGTCATCCGCGCGCATCAATTCCATCAAAAACGCCTCCTTTTATAACTGTTCCTGCACAAAGAAGGGAGTATTGCCGCAATTCATCTTCCAGACGCAATAGGGTAACGGAAGCTCCGGCCATCTCCATTGCGGCTGATCAAAGAAGGACTTTCCCCCTGGCTGGCATGCCGGACAGCTATCACGCAGACCCTGACCGATGATCAGGAAATTATGAACTCAGTCGAAGATATTATCAAAATGTTCTATGAGCCTGAAGGAAGTGGCCAAGACTTAAGTAGCAACGAGAGTTCAAATGTACGATAAATGGAATTTTCCAGGGTCGGCTCGCCGCCCTGAAAGGCGACGTCAACCCAACCCGCAATCTCTTTTGTGAAACCGCCGATATCGGTCGGTTATTCGAAAATCGAAACGTTTCCGGTCGCTCAAATTTCTTCTCTTAAGCATTCAATTCGGTCCGGACAGACGGACATGCTCCAACCGGCGACACATGCTGCGGTAGCGACGGCAACCATAAACGCAGACGAAACCTCCCAACGGAATGAAGATCCAACCCAAGACCGTCAGCCAAACCGAACCCAGAAACTTAATAAAGGTGAGCCCGGAAACCAACAAAGTCAATGCTGTCCGCATGTACGCCAAAAAGGTGCGTTCGTTGGCGAGCACGGTCCGGTCCGCCGCCAAACAATCGCGTAAAATCAATTTTTCCCGGTCAAAGTGGGAATAAGGATTGTATTCATTCATCTCAATTTGCCTCCTTAATTACGAAACCGGCAGTTCCAGGGTGTAACGGCAACGGTCGGCATTGACCAACAACGTGGTGTAGTCAACCGGCCCGGCGGCGGAATAGCTGATCCGGTGCACCAACAATGAGGGTTTGCTGAGGTCCAGCTTTAAAAGTCGGGCAGCCGCAGCGTCGGGCAATACCGGCTCAAAACTTTCCCGGACCCGCTGGATACTGATCCGATATCTTTTGTTGATCAAATCATAAAGAGCGGTCTCCGTCAAATCCACCCCGCTAATCCCCGGAAAGAGACGCTCCGGCAAATAAGTGACGGCCAAGGCCAAAGGGATAGCGTCCCCTTTGATTAACCTCTTGATAAGCAGGACATTTTCCGTTTCCGGCAATTGCAAGATGCCGGCGATTGCCGGAGCAGGATGGACCGTCACCTGACTGATCACTTCCGAGGCGGGTTTCATCCCCGACCGGGCGATCTCCTTAAAAAAGCTGGCGTTCAACAGCGGATTCGGCCGAAAAGGCTGCTCGGTGACGAGCACCCCTTTGCCTTGCACCGGATAGACCAAACCGGCGATTTCCAAGTTGCGGAGCGCCTGACGCACCGGTCCCCGACTGACGGCGAACTGCTCGCATAATTCCCGTTCGGTCGGCAGGGTGGCACCGGGACGAAAGGTTCCGGCCTCGATCTTTTGCCGCAGCATTTCCTCAATTTGATAGTATAAGGGAATAGGTGATTGATGGTCGAGCATTTGTCCTCCACTTAGTTGCCTGATTCGAAAAGTAGGATATTAACGTTTTTATTCGTCCCAGCCGGTTCAAATCCTTTTACAATTGGGATGAACTCGCGTTGGTTAAAACCGGTTGTCGGCGGCTGACGGCAATAAAGCTTGCGCCGCCCGAAAAGCTTTACGCGACGAAGCGAATACCTGTTCCTCGGCAATAAACACCCGGGATTCACCGACCATGGCCGTAATTCCCAATTTGTCAAGGAACCTTTTCATGGCCGGTTCCACCCCGCACAGTAAGATCGTTTTGCCTCTTTTTTGGGCCACGTCGATAAAATTCTCCACCACTTCGAAGGCGGAAATATCAACGACATTAATCCGTTTCAAGCGTAAAATACAGGCCTTGCTATGCGGGTCGTCCAGGACTTTATGTAATTTCTCTTCCAAGTCGGCGGCCGAGCCGAAGTACAAATCACCCTCAATATGGACTAAAGTTAATCCGCTGACATTGTTATTTAATAGTTCCTCCCGAATCGTAAATTCCTTAAAAGCCGCTTTTTCGTCCGGCAGCAACAACTTCACCTTAATCTCACCGGTATTCCAAAGATGCACAATCACCGAGACGGCTATCCCGACTAAAATCGCCCGCTCCAAGTCGGGCATCAACACCGTGGCGACGATGGTCACCAACATCACCGCCAAATCATAACGGCTGGCTTTCACGATTTTTTGGATGGCATGTTTATTCACCATGCCGTATGCCACGATAATAATCACCCCGGCCAGGCTGGCGGTGGGGATATACTTGGCATACGGCGCAAAAAAGATCAGCATCCCAGCAACGATAACCCCTGATAAAACCCCGGCCAGTTTGGTCTTGGCGCCCGCGCCGAAGTTAATCGCCGATCGGGTGAACGATCCGGAAGCCGGAATACAATGAAAAAAGGCGGCAAGCATATTCGCCAGTCCCTGTCCCAAAAACTCTTGATTCGGATTGATTCGCTGCTCCGATGAGAGCGCGATTGATTTGGAAATGGAAATCGCTTCCACCAAACCAACAATGGCGATCGCCGTTGCCCCTCCCAGCAACTCAAAAGCACTATGGACCGGGAAGGCCTGCGGCAAATGAAATAGCGGCAGGTTATTGGGGACATCGCCCACCAGTTTG
>JASFQO010000139.1:0-6401 GCA_050115405.1 Bacillota bacterium | reverse complement strand
TAAACCAATATTATTGGATAATTTGTAAGCAGCTTTCACAATATACTCATCATACTCATTAGCCTGATCTTTATTACGCGGAGTAATTGCATACTCAATAGAAGCATAAAGCGGCGTTTCGGCAATGTTCGACCATGCAAACCCGATAACCGGATCAAAACCATCATCATACTTGCCACTACCATCATTTTCACTGAAATCAACAGCGTCAACAAACACTTTCTTGCTTTCGTCGAGCATGTAATAAGCATCAATTGCCGTTAAATCACCATAAGCATCATTTTTAAAGTCGGCATAACTAACTTGTGCGCCCCAATTATCAGCCTTATAGTTAAGAGCCATACCATATGCACCGTCATCCGCCTTATCATTTTTATACGGTTGACACAAAACGGTAGCGGTAAGTCCGTCTACCCCTACTACTGGAATATCGGCTTCGAAAAGGGCGTCGGCTTTGTTCCATACATGATAACCACCGGACTTCAATTCGACCCGGCTCGGGGTAAATTTGAACTCATAATAACCCATTTTCACGGTACCCCAGCCCGCTTCCGGTTTCCAAGTTGCATAAAATTCATCCAAACTGGTGTTGACGTTTTCGCCAGTATTATAAGATTGCGACGTACCCCGTTTAAACTTCATATTGGCGGTAGCCTTAACAGTATCGCTCAAATCACCGGTAATCCTAATCCGTAAATCGGTCTCAGCATAAGTACTATCAGTTAATGTTGGATCCTCATTATCATACATGTTATACCGGAAATCACCATTGACAGTCACTGCTGCCATTGACACCGCGGCCAGCGAGAATACTAAAGCCGCACTTACGAAAAGCACTAAGAACTTCTTCATCCTTTCTGTTCCTCCTTGATATTTTTTGTGAAGCTTGAGTCAATGTAGCAGTTTACTATCGTCACCAACAATTTTCTTCCGGCCTCATGTCATAAGGTGGCCATGTTTACCTTCCAACACATCCGGTTCAAATATGTTATTTTCGATGTTATCAGTTACATTTCGACAAAACTTTCACATAAAATATTATAGCTTATCCACGGATAACCTGTCAAGGAAATTTTTAATTATTTACAAAGCTAGAATGCCTATTTATACCCAAATATTCCTGCCAATTTTCTAGTATCTATCAAGAAAACCGCTATCTATAAACCATTCTTCTTAAGACGACTGGAAAAAGTTTGTTTTCTTAATTTATCCAGTTAATGACAATAATTTACTTTAGTAACAATACTGGTTTATACCGCTATGGTAATATTTGTTAATTAACTTCATAATTATAATTATTTTTTACTGCTTTTTGTTATTTTTCGACACGTATAGTTGAAATTATTAAAATTTTTAGTATTAATTTACAATTAGTTTTAATTCAGTAACCGTCTAAATTTTTCGGAAACTATAGTGGCGTACATGATTAATAGTAATAACAGGAAACGGCCCTTACAAGGCCGCTTTAAAAACCGGAGGCTAAAGAACTCACTCCCATTATGCTTATCAATACAAAGCAGGCAAAACCGCTTGCTTAAAGTTCACTTCGTCGCCCTCCGCTGGCTGCGTTGCATGGCAATCTGGCCGGTACGGACCACTTCGCGTAGGCCGTAGGGTTTTAACAGGGTAACGAAGGCCTCTACTTTGGCGATGCCCCCGGTCAGCTCAATGATGGGGGCCCGACTGCTGACATCGACGATTTTGGCGCGAAAAATATCGACCAACTGCATAATCTCCGAGCGACTCTGCGCCGTGGCGTTGACCTTGAGCAAGGCCAGTTCCCGTTCAACCGAGTCCTCAGCAGGCAAATCCTGGACCTTGACCACGTCGATCAGTTTATAAAGCTGCTTTTCGATTTGCTCCACGATCCGGTCGTCATCCGCCTCAACCACGATAATAATCCGGGCCAAATTGGGGTCTTCGGAACGCCCCACCGCGATACTTTCGATATTATAGCCCCGCCGGCTGAACATTCCGGCCACCCGCATCATCACCCCGGAATGGTTGACTACCAAAGTTGCAATCAAATGCCGCATCAGCAATTCACCCCTATCATCACATCAATCGGACCGCCTGACGGCACCATAGGCAGCACGTTTTCCTCCCGATCCACCCGACAGTCGACCACCACCGGACCCGGCGTGGCCAGAGCTTGCCGCAGCATGGCCGTTAAATCCTCCGCCCGTTCAATTCTAAATCCGGCCGCCCCATAGGCTTCGGCTATTTTGACAAAGTCCGGGTTGGTATCAAGTACTGTCCCGGAGTAGCGTTTGTTGCAGAAAAATTCCTGCCACTGCCGGACCATGCCCAGATAAAAATTGTTTAAAATAATTACTTTTACCGGAATCCGATTGGCCACCGCTGTACCCAACTCTTGAATATTCATTTGAAAACTGCCGTCGCCGGCGATATCGATTACCACCCGGTCCGGGTTGCCCACTTGCGCGCCAATCGCCGCCGGAAACCCGAAGCCCATCGTCCCCAATCCTCCGGAAGTCACCAGCGAACGCGGGCGGGTAAACGGATAAAACTGAGCGGTCCACATCTGATGTTGCCCCACTTCGGTACAGATAATGGCCTCGCCGGCGGTTAAACGGTGCAATTCCTCAATCACCCGCTGTGGTTTAAAACCCACCGCTTCATATTGTAACGGATTTTCCCGCTTCCATACGGCGATTCGCTCCAGCCATTTCGGATTAGCCTTGGCCTTCACCCGCTCCAGCAGCATCTCCAGTACTGATTTGACATCACCGACGATCGGAATCTTAACCGGTACATTTTTGCCAATCTCCGCCGGATCAATATCAATATGGATGACCTCGGCCTGCGACGCAAAACGTTCCAATTTACCGGTCACCCGGTCATCAAAACGCGCCCCGACCGCAATCAGTAAATCCGCCTCGCAGACCGCAAAGTTCGCCGCAGCGGTACCGTGCATCCCCAGCATTCCCAGATGCAACGGATGGCCCGCCGGAAAAGCGGTGAGCCCCATTAAAGTGGTAGTCACCGGAATCTCCAGTTTCTCCGCCAAACGCCGCAACTCTTCATTAGCTTCGGAAGATACCGCCCCGCCGCCGACATAGAGCACCGGCCGTTCCGCCTTCTGCAGGGCTGCGGCGGCCTCTTTGATTTGACGGGCGTTACCGATATAATTCGGTTTATACCCCGGCAGCTCAATCGTTTCCGGATACTCAAACTTGGCGGTTTGCAGGTTAATGTCTTTTGGCAAATCGATCAGCACCGGCCCCGGCCGTCCGGTGGAGGCGATATAAAAAGCCTCTTTCACCACCCGGGGCAGGTCGGCGACGTCTTTCACCAGGTAATTATGTTTGGTAATCGGAATGGTAATCCCGGTAATGTCGGCTTCCTGAAACGAATCGCCGCCCAATAACGCCGTCGGCACCTGACCGGTAATCGCCACCAAGGGTATTGAGTCCATATACGCGTCGGCAATCCCGGTTACCAGATTGGTCGCGCCCGGGCCGGAAGTGGCCAGGCAGACGCCGGTCTTGCCGGTACTGCGGGCATAGCCTTCCGCCGCGTGTACCGCCCCCTGTTCATGGCGTACCACAATATTCCGGATTTTAGCGTCATATAAAGCGTCATAAACCGGAATCACCTGACCGCCGGGATAACCGAAAATTACTTTCACCCCCTCCTGTTCCAGACTGGCAATTAAGATCTGCGCCCCATTGATCTTCATCTTTGATCACACTACTTCCGTCTTGGTCTTCGTTAACAAAATATTGGTTCCACTATACATGAAAAATGAATGATTGTCAAATCGGTCTATAATACTACAAAGTACCGTCATTATTGAATTTTTTCCGCCACGATCTTTATTTTTATTGTAATGACGCGTGTTTCAAGATTTAGCATGATACAAAACCTTATATATCAAGTCTTCCCAAGATCGATAAATATTTTAATACTAAAGATACTATTTTAAAATCGCCCCCGTATTGGCGGAGGTTACCAGGCGACTGTAACGGTTCAAATATCCGCCGGCAACCCGGAGCGCGGGCCGGACCCAGGCCGTCCGACGCACTGCCAATTCCGCCTCATCCACCAGCAGGTCAACCCGGCGGCCGGGAATATCAATCCGAATCCGGTCGCCCTCTTTAACCAGCGCAATCGGGCCCCCTTCCATTGCTTCCGGTGAAATATGACCAATCGAGGCGCCCCGGGAAGCGCCGGAAAACCGGCCGTCAGTCAAAAGCGCCACTTCCTTATCCAAACCCATCCCGGCAATTGCCGAAGTCGGTCCCAACATTTCCCGCATTCCCGGGCCGCCTTTCGGCCCTTCATAACGGATGACCACAATATCTCCGGCGCCAATCCGGCCCGCTAAAATCGCCTCAATTGCCGCTTCTTCCGCATCAAACACCCGCGCCGGCCCCTCATGCCGCAGCATCTCCGGGGCTACCGCCGCCTGCTTCACCACGCAGCCGTCCGGAGCCAGACTGCCCCACAAAACCGCCAGACCGCCTTCTTGATGATAGGGACTTTCACAGGAATGGATGACATCCGGCCGTTTCACCCGGACCCCGGCCAAATTGGCTCCGACTGTTTTGCCGGTTACCGTTTGCGCCGTCAGATTGATCAGCCCGCGCCCGTTCAAAGTCGCCATCACCGCCGCAATCCCGCCGGCTTCATCCAAGTCTTGAATATGGTGAATGCCGCCGGGCCGCAAATAAGCCACGTGCGGCGTTCGTTGCCCGATCTGATTTACCTGGTCCAAATCGATGCTAATTCCCACTTCATGAGCAATCGCCGGTAGATGCAAAATAGTATTTGTCGATCCGCCAATCGCCATGTCAACCGTCAAAGCGTTGGTAAAGGCCTGTTCGGTCAGAATATCCCGCGGCCGTATGTTTTGCCGGACCAACTCCATGACTTGCATCCCCGCCGCCTTGGCTAAACGAATCCGCCGCGCGTCAATCGCCGGGATAGTGCCGTTGCCGGGCAACCCCATGCCCAAGACCTCCGTCATACAGTTCATTGTATTCGCCGTAAACATTCCCGAACAAGAACCGCAACCCGGACAAGCCGTCTCCTCCAACTCCGCCAGCTCGGCCTCGCTCATCTTTCCGGCCGAAACCGCTCCAACCCCTTCAAAAACCGTATTCAAGTCGGCCCGCTCACCCCGGAAACTTCCGGCCAACATCGGGCCGCCGCTGACGACAATGCCCGGCAGATTAACCCGGCCCGCAGCCATCAGCATTCCCGGAACAATTTTATCGCAGTTCGGGATGAAGACCACCCCGTCAAACGCATGCGCCATTAACATGCTCTCCGCTGAGTCCGCAATCAACTCCCGGCTCGCCAGGGAATATTTCATTCCTTCATGCCCCATGGCAATCCCGTCACAGATGCCGATCACCCCAAATTCGACGGGCGTCCCTCCGGCCATCCGCACGCCGGCTTTAACCGCCGCCGCAATAGTGTCAAGATGAATATGCCCGGGTATGATCTCATTGGCCGAATTAACAATCGCAATTAACGGTCGCGCCAGTTCGGCGTCGCTATAACCCATCGCTTTAAAAAGCGCCCGGTGTGGCGCCCGCGTTACTCCCTTTAAGACTTGATCACTTTCCATGGTTACACCTCCCGTTTTTTGTGATTATTTCGCCGTTTTTCCCGGCTTTCCTGCTTCACCAACAAATATGTCTGACAATTATAAAAAAACCGCCCTCTAAAGCGGTTTTGATAAAAAAATTAAAAATATTAATGAAAAACTCTAAAGTTTTAATTATTGTTTCCGATAAATGTAATATAGTTTAAGTTCACTGGCCAAATGTTACTGCTTCGAATAGTAACATTTTGGAAAGTTTAATTTTTTGCGAATCTTATCTATCCCCAATAATCCATCCTCCTATAGGCCGTCCTCAAAAGGACGGCATTTTTTTGGACCACTCCATGGTCAATCCCTTTATATTGCGAAGATGTGTTTACCGATCCGATTGATAATCCGCCGCGCCCAAAGCCACCGGCTTCTGGTTTTACCCGGATTAAAAAAGTAGAGCGCCCCTCCCGAAGGATCCCAACCGGTCAATGCGTCCCGGGCCGCTTTTTGCGAAGCTCGCGTAGCCGGACGATAGATAATTCCATTACTGACCGACTCAAAGGCACGCGGTTGATAAACCACTCCGGCAATCGTTTTGGGAAAACGATGATTTTGAACCCGGTTTAAGATTACTCCGCCTACCGCTACCTTGCCGACATACGGTTCAGTGCCGGCTTCGGCTTGAATAGTCCGCGCCAACAGGTTCAGTTCCCCATAATTGCGCGTTCCGGCACGACGACGACCGCCCCGGTACGTTGTTCCGGAAGGTATGTAGATTCTTTGTCCGATTCGCAACCGATTAGATCTTATTCCATTGCGTTGTCGCAACCTCCTG
>JASFQO010000138.1:0-6419 GCA_050115405.1 Bacillota bacterium | reverse complement strand
AACATCCATTACAACACCCTCCTCTCTCTTCCCTGAATAAAATTAGACTTTCAAAAGACAATTCCTGCTATTTTTTATGATTATTTCTATGTTTTATCAAAGATAAACTGGTTCTTTTGGACGTTTTTTCTTAATAATCAATAAAATTTTCCCAACAAACGGATAAAAAAATGTTTCGAGCTGCTATTTTGATCATCGACCCTACGGTTCAAAATATTTTGCGCAATTCTCGTAATATCCTTTGCTACCGCCGAACGCGGGTAGCCGATTAAAAACGGCTGCTGCTCTCTAACCGCTTTCGATACGGTCCGATCCCAGGTGATAAAACCGATATTTGCCAGGGTAATCCCTAAAAAACGTTGGGAAACCGTCGTCAATCGTTCCATGACTTGTTTGCCTTCGGCAGCATTGTGCGCCATATTGACGACTACCCACAAGCGAATATTCGGGTCCGTAGTTGCGACGACTTTAATAATGCCATAAGCATCGGTAATCGAGGTCGGTTCGGTAGTGGTGACAATAATTACTTCCTCGGCGGCCAGGACAAATTTTAAGACGCTGTTGGAAATTCCCGCCCCGGTATCCAAAATGATCAAATCAACTTCTTTTTCAATCTCACTGAGACTGGCAACGCACCTTTGCAAACTGCGTTCGCTTAAATTGGCTAACCGGTAGTCGCCGGAGCCACCCGCCAATATTTGCAAACCGGCCGGGCCCTTCTGGACAACTTCACTAACCTGTTTTTGCCCAGAAAGGACATGTCCCAAATGGAACTTGGGAGTCACCCCCAAAACCACATCCGCATTGGCGAGCCCCAAATCGGCGTCCACCAACAGGACGCGCTGGCCCAACTGCGCCAGGGCAATCCCAACGTTAACCGAAAAATTCGTTTTGCCGACGCCGCCCTTGCCGCTGGTGACCGCAATCACCCGGGCCGAGCCGACCGGTTTAACCGGCTGCGCCAAGTTGGCGGAGGCTTTGATAATCGTCCGCAAACGTTCCGCTTGATCAGCCATGCGACAACCCCTCAAATAATTGCGTTACTAACTTTTCGAGCTGAACCGTCTCAATATCGTCGGGAACATTTTGCCCGGCCGTCAAATAAGAGAGCGGGCGTTGACATTTAAACATCAAACTGATTAAGGGCCCGAGGTTATCGGTCTCGTCCAGTTTGGTAAAGACTAAATGAGTGTAGGCGATCCGGGAGAAATTTTCCTCAATCGTCACCATATCCCGATATTGCGTTGTGGCGCTAATCACCAACAAAATGGTTTCAATCACCGGTTTGGCGATAAAGGTGTGTAATTCGTCCATCATCAATTGATTACGGGGACTGCGCCCGGCCGTATCCACTAAAATGACATCGCAATAATGCAATTTGGCAATCGCCGGTTCCAAATCCGCCGCCGTATAGACCACTTCGACCGGTAGATTCATGATATCGCCATACGTCATTAAATGCTCCACCGCGGCAATACGGTATGTATCCAACGTAATCAGCCCGACCCTTTTATCCTCATCCAACTTGAATTTTGCGGCTAACTTGGCGATGGTAGTGGTTTTGCCGACTCCGGTAGGGCCGATCAAGCTGATTACCCGCTGCTTATCCCGCGTCCCCGTATCCAAAGGTTCCGCAAACAATAACTTGCCCGTCAAATTTTGCCGGCAATAATGCAACAATTCCGGTAACGGCCAGCCGGTCAACATTTTCGGCGTCAGGTCTTCCAGCAAAGCGGCGACCGGTCCCGGCTCCAATCCCAAAGCCAGCAAATGCTCACGTAATTCCGCTTCCGGATCGCCGCCGGGCGCCCGCTCCCGAATGATCACCGTCGGCTTGACGACGGCCGCTTCCCGGATTAGATCCTTCATCTCCCGCATCTCGGCGCGTAATGAGCTGATTTCCGGATCAACCGCATTCGCGGCCAACTGCGACGCCGCGCCGGGCGCTGCCGCCCGATACGATGGCAGGCCGATTTTGTTGACGGCCGGAACTTTGGGCGGGACCGCCGCCGGTAACGGCGCATTCCTGTTTTTGCGCAATCCGGACGGCCCCTGCCGCTCCGCGACGGACGCCTGATTTTCATCCAACGCCGCAATTACTTCATAACGGCGGTGGGCGAAAAGCCCAAGCAGTCCGCCTTCTTTAAACTGCTTCGTATGTAAAATAATGGCATCGCGGCCCAAGTCCGCCTTGACGCGGGCGATGGCTTCCTGTAAAGAATCGGCCACATAACGTTTAACCCTCATCAGTTCAACCCCACCGCTCCTATAGAATGCACTTCGGCTTCGGGTACCAGTTCATTATAAGAGATCACCATCATCTTGGTCGCCAGACGTTCCGTCAATTTCCGAAAAGTCAACCGAACGGTCGGCGAGCATAGGACCAACGGTTGATGTCCGGCGCTGGTCGCTTCCTGAATCGCCGTCCCCAAACGGTCATATAATTTTTGAACCAATTGCGGTTCCGGCGAATACCCGGGCTTATCCTTAGCGTCCTGTTGCACTTTGGTCAATACTTGTTCCAAATTGGGGTCCAGAGTAATTACCCGAACCACGCCCCCATCGCTTTGGACCATTTTGGTGATTTGCCGGCAGAGCGACTGCCGCACAAATTCGGTTAACATTTCCGGATCTTTAGTTAACGGCGCGTAATCCGCCAACGTCTCTAAAATAGTTACCATATTTCGAATCGGAATTCCTTCCTTTAATAAGTTGATTAAGACTTTTTGAATCTCCCCGATACTCATTAAATTGGGGATTAACTCCGCCACCACTACGCTATATTCTTCTTTTACATTATCAATCAATGCCTGGACTTCCTGACGACCCAGCAATTCATAGGCGTGCGATTTGATAATCTCCGTCAGATGAGTCGCCAGGACCGACGGCGGGTCAACCACGGTATACCCGGCAATTTCCGCCTCATCACGCTGCGACTCATTGATCCACAGCGCCGGCAGGCGAAATACCGGTTCCGTAGTCGGTATCCCCTCAATTGGTTGGGAGCCTACCCCCGGGTCCATCGCCAAAAAATAATTGGGGAGAATTTCGCCTTTATCAATATCAACTCCTCTAATCTTAATCACATAAGCAGTTGGCGTTAATTGCATATTATCCCGAATCCGGATCGGCGGCAAGATCATCCCAAGTTCCAAAGCGGTTTGCCGGCGGATTAACGTTACCCGGTCAAACAAATCGCCGCCCTGCTCCGGATCGACCAGCGGGATCAGCCGGTAACCAATTTCCAGTTCCATCGGTTCCACTTGTAAAAACGAGGCGACGTTCTCCGGTTTTTTGACTTCCACATCGTCCGCCGACCTCTGCCGGGCAACGGTTTCGCTATCCGGGAGTTGTTTTAAGACCCACCCCAAATAGCCGACCAAAGCAGCCATTAAGAAAAACGGCGCTTTCGGCATTCCGGGGACCAAGCCGAAAAAAGCAATCGCCCCGGCCACAACCATAAAAATTTTCGGATAAGCCATCAATTGGCGGACGACATCAATTCCCAGACTTTCTTCCGCAGCCGAACGGGTTGCCAGGATTCCGGTAGCGGTTGAGATCAGTAGCGCCGGAATTTGGGTGACCAGTCCGTCACCGATCGTCAAAATCGTGTAAGTAGTTAAAGATTCCCGCCATCCCATGCCGTGTTGCGAAGCGCCGATGATAAAACCGCCAATCACATTGATCACGGTAATCATAATCCCGGCAATCGCATCGCCTTTGACAAATTTACTGGCGCCGTCCATAGCGCCGAAAAAATCGGCTTCGCGTTCCACCGTGCGCCGGCGGGCCTGGGCTTCCTGCTCGTTGATTAACCCGGCGTTTAAATCGGCGTCAATACTCATCTGTTTGCCCGGCATCGCATCCAGGGTAAACCGGGCGCTAACTTCGGAAACCCGTTCCGCTCCTTTGGTGATCACCATAAATTGAATAATCGTCAAAATGATAAACATCACAAAACCAACGATATAATTATTGCCGGCCACCACCGTCCCAAAAGCGTGAATCACTGAACCGGCTTCGGCATGCAAAAGAATCAACCGGGTCGACGAGACGTTGAGCGCCAGCCGAAACAGAGTGGTTATCAATAGCAACGATGGAAAGACGGAAAATTCGAGGCTTTTTTGGACATGCATCGTTAAGAGTAAAATCGCAAAAGCCATCACAATGTTGACTGTCAAAAAGACATCCAACATCATCGGAGGCAATGGGATCAAAAACATCACCAACACGAGGACGATCAGCGCGACCACCGCGATTTCGCCGCTTCTTAACCATTGATTGTTTAATATCGTTGTCCGTTGCATCCCTGCCATATCTTACCTCTTATCCATTCATTGGTAATTTTCACCCTACCGTCCGGTGTTTCAACCGGTAAACGAAGGCCAATACTTCGGCGACCGCTTGAAACAAATCCTCCGGGATCATGGCGCCCAGCTCCACCGTCTGATAGAGCGTCCGGGCCAACGGTTTGTTTTCAACCAGAGCCACCCCGTTTTCGGTCGCAATTTCCTTGATGCGGACGGCAATCAACCCTTCACCCTTCGCCACCACCAGCGGAGCCGTCATTCGCTCCGGACTATACCGTAAAGCGATTGCCAAATGCGTCGGGTTGGTGATGACCACATCCGCTTGCGGCACTTCCTGCATCATGCGGCGGGAGGCCATTTGCATCTGGCGTTGCCGAATTTTACTTTTGATTTGCGGATTACCTTCAGTTTGTTTAAATTCGTCCCTTACTTCCTTCTTACTCATTCGCAAACTGTGCTTATATTCAAAACGATGGTAGACATAGTCGAAAATACCCACTATCAGTAAGAAAAGACAAATTTTCAAGGTTACTTGATATAAAATACGCCAGATAGCCAAAGCAAACTGCAACGGGCCACCCAGCTTCGTTTGGAGCAGAAGCGGAATCCGGTTTTTAATTGTCCCGTAAGCAAAAAAAAGAATAATGGTCAATTTCCCGATTGATTTGGCTAACTCGACCAGACTTTGCGGACTTAATAAACGTTTCCAGCCGCTAATGGGGTTAATACGGCCAAAATTAGGTTTCAAGGGTTCGATGGTAAATAAGGGACCGACCTGAACCAGATTGATGACGACGCCAATCAGCATGGCGCCCACCCCCAATGGCGCAAACAATTTCCCCCAAAAAAGGGTGTGGTTAAACACTTGCCGGGCTAAAACGCGCTCAGTTAAGACCTGATTGAGCTGACGCGGAACCAAGGCCGCTTGAAAATATTGGATAAGCTGGCTAAATATCCAGCCCCCCAAGCAATTTAACAAAACAAACAGGCCTAACAACACGATTACCGAGTTTAATTCGGCGCTTTTGGGAATTTGCCCTTTTTTGCGGGCCTCCTGCTTCCGTTTGGGCGTGGCCTCTTCGGTTTTATCCGAATCGTTGGCGAAAAATTGCAGGTTAAAACCAAATTTTCGCTCTACCGCCGGCTCCTTTGACGATATCTGAAACCCCGCCAATTGCCCGTGATCCATCCTTGTCATGTCTTAAATATACCCTTCACTCCCAATTATACCCTAAATTATGAGGGCTAAAAAACCCGAAATATTAGAATTTATAAAACCCTACGGCGTCATTTTTTGCAATATCAATCGCAACATCCTGAAAGTATCGCCGGAATAGGCGAAGGTGTTTTCAATTAAGATTACATAGGTCGGCAGAAACAACAATAACACCAAGAAACCGACAATAATTTTAATTGAAAAACCAACCACAAAAATATTAATCTGCGGCATCAGTTTGGCCATGATTCCCAAAGCAATATCAGTTAAAAAAATCGTCCCCAAAATCGGAATACTCATTTTCAGCCCCAATAAAAACATGTTCGCAAACGCCCGCACAAACAGGCCCACCGCTTCCTTGCGCAGCAAAAACAGTCCCGGTTTCACCACGTGAAAACTGTTGACGAAAGAAACAATCACGGTATGATGGCCATTGATAACTAAAAAAATTAATCCGGCCAAAATGAAATTAAACTGACCAAATAAGGGCACCTCCGTCCCGGAAGCCGGGTCAATAATATTGGCCATTCCAAAACCCATCGGCACATCTAAAAAATAACCGGTAATCTGCACGGTGTAAAAAGTCAGATTCACCATAAACCCCATAATAATCCCAATCAACAGTTCCTGAAGGAGAAACGCCGCCGCAATCCAGGGATTAATACGCAGCATATCGGAGTGAAATTGGATAAACGGCGCGACTACTACCGCCAGCCCCAATGCCAACAGTACTTTCAATTGCACGGGAATCATTTTGCCATTAAAAATCGGGGCCGTAAAGATCAAGCCCGAAGCTCGGCCAAAAGCCAGTAAAATTGCAGTGAAGTCCATCGGCTTAGAACCAATAACTGATCAGCAACTTTATGAAAGTAAACTGATTTAAATTTCCCAGA
>JASFQO010000137.1:0-6464 GCA_050115405.1 Bacillota bacterium | reverse complement strand
ACGTAACGACACGTTACGGAAGGAAAACCCGCTTCCCAAAGGGCCTCCTTGGTCCGGTTGATCTTATTAGGCCGAATAAACGCCATTACCTCTTTCATCAGGCACGCCCCTTTCTGATTACAGCCCCTCGCTGGTCGAACTGATCGTATACGCTTTTTCCACCGGGCTGACAAAGATTTTCCCGTCGCCGAAAGCGCCCTGGTCGCCGGTTTTCGCCGTCCGCATAATGATGTTGACAATTTCCTCCTTCGCCGCGTCGTCGACCACCATCAACAGCATCTCCTTGGGCAGTTCATCATAGTGGATATCCCCGACTTTCAGCCCTTTTTGCTTACCCCGACCAAAGACGTCAATCTTGGTGACCGCCGGAAAACCGGCGGCGCTTAATGCGTCCAACACCTCGTTGACCTTGGCGGGCCGGATAATCGCCCGGATCATCAACATTATCCATCACCCCAATCACCTGATTTTAATTGTCCTTACCAAACATTCAAGATCCATTCCCGGCTCTTCTTATACTCCATATCGGCAAACAGCGTATTGGCCATCGATTCCGCCAACCAGATCGCTCCCGCGTAGCCAAGGACCGGATGGCGGTAGGGTCCCGAACGGTCGTAAACGGGAAAACCCACCCGGAGCATGGGAATATTGTAGTCAATGGAGATAAACCGCCCCTTGGAATGGCCCAGGATCAAATCGAGTTCCAACTTTTCGTTTTTAATCCGGTTTTCCAGCTCCCACAGATCCGCATTCATGACGATTTCCATATCAAAGTCGATATTCGCCTGCATTTCTCGGATGCGCAAATCATCGGGATAGGCCGAGTTGTCGTCTCCCAAAAACAGCAGGACCGGCCGCATCTCCAGGTCCAGACAGAATTGGGCCAGGCCGATGACGAGATCGGGATTCCCGTAGATAGCGACTCGCTTATCCGCCAAAAACATGTGAGTCAGATCCGTCAGTGCGTCAATGGCGATGCCGCGCTCCCAAACCAGGGATTGGGGAATCGGCTTACCGGTCATCTCTTTGGTGTTCCGCTAAATGGTATGGCATGGTTTCATTCCTCCTTTTTTCAGGACGACGCGCCGCCGGTGTCAAGCCGCGGCAATCGCATCATTTCTCATCTCAATCGGCAATCCCATACTTGACCACCATCGCTTCCAATTCATCCATCTTCATCGGATGCGGAATCACAAAATCCTTGTTTTCAATGATCTTGCGCGCCAATTCACCGTATTCTTTGGCCTGGTTGCATTCGGCGTCGTAATTGACCACGGTTTTCTTGTTAAATTCCGCTTTTTGGACAATATTGTCCCGCGGCATAAAATGAATCATTTTGGTGCCGATGGCCGCGGTGAACTCCTCCAGGAATTCCGCTTCCCGGTCGACTTTGCGGCTGTTGCAGATGACTCCGCCGAGACGGACCCCGCTTTGTCTGGCGTATTTCAGTAGCCCTTTGCAAATATTATTGGCCGCATAGATCGCCATCATCTCGCCCGAGGCCACGATATACACTTCCTGAGCCTTGCCGTCCCGGATCGGCATGGCAAAACCGCCGCACACCACGTCTCCCAGGACATCAAAGAAGACGAAATCCAAGTCTTCGGTATAGGCTCCGTTTTTTTCCATCAAATCAATAGCCGTAATCACACCCCGTCCGGCGCAGCCCACTCCCGGTTCCGGGCCGCCCGACTCCACGCAACGGATCGCGCCGAACCCGGTCCGGACAACTCTCTCCACGGTGATTTTTTCTTCGCCTTCTTCCCGGAGCATATCCATCAAGGTCTTTTGGCTCATTCCGCCGAGAATGAGTCGGGTCGAATCCGCCTTGGGATCACAACCGTGGATGAATACTTTCTTATTGTAAAAATGGGACATGGCCGCAGCCGTGTTTTGTTGAGTGGTCGACTTACCGATTCCGCCTTTACCATAAATCGCAATTTTTCTGGGCATAATAATTCTCCTTTCGTTTTTCCGAGTTCATTTACGTTTTATTTAATCCTTACCGTAACCGCCCACCCCTCCTTTTGCTCTTTGCAAAGAAGGGCTTTGTTGTCGGAATTTGTTACTCCCTTTCAAACCCCGTTAATTTTCGGGATATAAAATCTCCCTGACCTCGGCGTCGCTTAATGAATACTTATAAAAAGCCCGGTAAAACTTTTTGACTTCCCGCACCAGGTCCAGGTCTTTAAAAAGCCGAGGATATAAAACTTTGGCCATCCATAGCGTTTGCAGCGCTTCTTCCCCGCTCCGGACCGACCAGAGATAGACCCCCTTCGGATTGAGGCAGACCCGGTTTTTCAGCACCGCATTGATCCCTCTCCATTGCTCGCTTTTTAAGATCTGCGACCTGAGGTCCGTTGCGGTTACCACAATCACATCAGGATTCCAACCGATGATATTCTCCGGCGAAACCGATCTGCCCACCCCGACAATGCCGCTTTGCGCCGCCACATTGATCCCGCCGGCCATTTCAATCCAGGAAGTGGTTATGGAGTCTTTACCGTCCGTGGTCAAGAGTTTGTTCCCGGCATAGTAGACTTTGAGCCGTTTATTAACGGGAATCGCCTTGGTCTGATTGATGACCCGCTTCATGTTTCCGTCATAATACTTGCAAAACCGGGCGGCGGTTTTTTCCTCTTTCGGCCCCAGTACTTTCCCCACCAGCCTCACCGCCTGTTTGATCTCCTCCGGGTTCCTCAAACTCACTTCAACAACGGGTAATCCCCACTCCCGCAGCTTGTCGTTACCACCAAAAACCACATCCGGCCGGGTTTTGAGCAACTCTTCCACATTGACCTCGGTAATCACGAAAGGCGCGGACACTTTTTTGATTTTGGGATAAATCTTGACAAACATCGGATTGGCATGGACTACCGTCGCCGTCGCCACTATCTTTTCCGGACTCCCCAGCATCAAAACCATCTGATTCAAGGCTCCGCCTACGGCGACCCGCTGAATCCGGGCCGGAATTGTTACCGTTTTCCCGGCCATGTCAACCACAGTCCGGGTCGAACCCGACGAATCGGCGGCGACCAAACAGTCGACCCGGGCCGCTGTCGACAACATTATCAGCAATAGCATCCAAATGAATTTTTTCATCTTTTCCACCTATACCACCAACCGTTCCCCGCTGCCCAAGCCCGGTCGGCAGGCTTGGGAAACCAAGTCCGCCAAGGCCGGCAGCTTGCTCCGGTCGATTCCCGGGTCATAGCCGTAAAGATCGCTTAAAACTGCGACTACTTGCTCCAAAGAGGCATTGCCGGCCCGTTCCCCAATTCCGCCTACGGTCACACTGGCAAATTTCGCTCCGGCTTGGATAGCCGCCGCCGTATTGGCCGTCGCCAAACCAAAATCGTTATGCAAATGGACTTCGATTGGCAGCGGACAACGTGGCGCTAGGCGTTTTAAGCGAGCGTAGGTTGCAAACGGCTCCAGACAACCGACCGTATCGGCGAAACGAATCCGCTCCGCTCCCAGCTTCGCAGCGGTTTCCGCCACTGTGAGAAAGAAAGTTTCATCGGCGCGGGAGGCGTCTTCGGCTCCGGCCAAGACCCGGCAACCGCAACTCCTGGCATATGCCAGCGCTTTTGTCAATTCCCGCAACACCCATTCTCCGGTTTTGCGCAGCTTATATTGGATGTGCAGTTCCGAAACGGGCACCGAAATATGAATCCAAGCGAACCCGCAGTCCACGGCGGTTTGAACGTCCTGGACATTGGCCCGGTTCCAGGCTATTACCTGCGACTGCAAATTCAAAGCCAAAATCGCCTTTAACACCTCCCGTTCTTCCCCTCCCATCGCCGGAATACCGGCTTCAATCCCCAACACTCCCGCTTCGTCAAGGGCTTGGGCGATCGCGATTTTTTCCTCCGGGTTAAACGCCAGCCCGGCTGTTTGTTCCCCGTCGCGCAAAGTGGTATCTATAATGCCGACTTTCATAGCAAAGTCACCTCTTTTACCAGTTGGCGCAACTGCGTGTCAATTACCGGCGCTTTCTGCGCCACCGCCAGTTGACGAACTTTCTCCAAAATCCGGGGGATATCCGGCGCCGTCGGATCGAAGCCCAACTCTTTCAACTTGGCTTCCAGCGCCGCTTTCCCGGAATGCTTCCCAATGATGATCCGGCGCGCCAGTCCCACATCCTCCGGAGCAAAGGGTTCGTACAATTCACTTCTTTTATAGACCCCGTCAACATGAATTCCCGATTCATGGGCGAAGATCTGCGGCCCGATAATCGGTTTGCCGGCCCCAACCTCAACTCCGATCTCAGCCAGTATATCCCGGCACAG
Source organism: Bacillota bacterium (assembly GCA_050115405.1). GTDB lineage: Bacteria > Bacillota > UBA4882 > UBA8346 > UBA8346 > DATCLA01. The sequence goes on along the minus strand of JASFQO010000137.1, from coordinate 2,172 downwards.
CAACGCCAAATTAGTCGGGACGGTTAGCGGCAACTTTAACAAACGGTTAATGCCCATCCCCACTTCTTCCCAGGCCGGAAACCCTCCGACCCCGCCGACCGAGACCATCAACCGCCGTACGCCGCTTTTTACCGCGCCCAGAGCATTACCGGCAGCCAGGCCCAGTTGATTCCGACCGCAATATTCCGGTTCCGCCGGAAGAAGTTCGCGCCATTCCCGCAAAGTTCCATGGGTTGCTAAGGGGTCTAACCGGCTGTGGCAATCATCGATAATCAGATGGTCGAAGGAGCGGCTTTCCGCCAGTCTTTTGTAAAAATCAATGTCAGCCAAAGGACATCTGCCGATATCAATGCCGCGTAACGTTACCCGCATCCCGTACTTCCGGGCCGCCGCCAAAACCGGTCCCATTTCCTCCGCCGACGTTTCCGGCGTCAGTTTGATTTTGACCTGACGGCAACCCAATGCCGCAGCCAGATGAACCTGAGCGATTTGGGGTTTTATCTCCAGCCGGACATCGTGGAGATCAAGCGCAACCGGATCTTCGGACCTCGGCAGCAATGACAGGGGCAGGTCAAAAAGCACCCGTTCTATCAGCTTTATTTGCCGTTTCAGTCTCACAAATCCCGTGATATCAATCCGGCCCCGGCGCAAGGCGCATTTCAATGTCTGATCAATAAAGATGAAATCGTGCCGCATCGCAATCCTCTTCCTTCACTTTTCACTCCAACTCATATGGCCAAGTGGCCTGTGCCGTTTCCACAAACATCGCTTCAGGTCCTCTTCAGCCCCGGCGCAAGATTCCCGCTATCATCCGTTAAATGTTCGATTAGGACCATCTTGCGTGCCCTCATCCCCTGAAAATCCGTTTCCCTCATCCGCACGCGATGGCTTTCGAGCGAAAGGCCCGTTCCCAGTCATTGCCGATGATCTCCAGAATATTGAGCATTCCGTCATAGCCAAAGTAGGCCCGGTCAATATAAATATCTTGATTCGTAGGGGCCAATACATCGAAGGAGAGTTTAATCCCCAACTCTTCCGCCAGATACTTCTCCCAGGCCGAACCGAGCAAAGCATCGACTTCCACCTGCCGCAGCCCGGCTTTGATCTGATACCCGTCGACTCCCCAAGCCAATTTCGGCCGTATTCCCAATTCCTGAAACTCCCGTTCCAAGATCCGCCGGGCGTTTACTTGCTTGGAACGGAACAAAAACAACTCCGGAACCATCTCCAGCTCTTCAAAGAGCATCCGGGCCAACCCAATCCCGATCGTCGCATCGGCCGACACGGCGATGCGGCAATTCCGGTACCGCGGAATTATCATCAACGCCCGCCGCCGCAAAGTATCCGCCACCTTGGCTTCACCCTCTCCGATGAGGAACTCGGCTTGTTCTTCCGCATCAAAATAAGCGCCTAAAGCCCGCAGCCACCGGGCGGTATTTTTCAGCCCCACCGGTAGCGGAATATCTGCCAAAATCAAGGGAATGCCGTAAATTTCCTGAAGTTTTCTTCCGAATGAATCGCCCGCGTCATGACTCAGCAAAATACTGGCCGCAGCCCGCCCCGCTTCCTCCAACTCCTCCCACGAAGCAAGCTGCGACAACACCGTTTGAACCTTAATGTTAAAACTTTGCAATATTGTCTTCACCCACTCCAAGTCCGCCCGCCAGGTTGGGTTCAAATTTGCTTGCGGCGCAATCAGGTTGACGCTCCGCTCCGTCTTGGGCCGATCTGTGGCGATAAACGGCAGCAATGTTTTTAACCCGAGATCGATTCCGTCATAGCTATCGCCCCGAAAGCCGCCGGCCATCACCGGGATAAGCCGGGCGCGGACATCCGGCTGCAGTTGCCGGCATAAACCTTCGATATCTTCGCCGATGATATCGGCGGCGCAAGTCCCGATCACAAATAACACTTGCGTCCCGAACGTACCGTCCACTTCTTTAATCAAACCGGCCAGCTTCTCCGCGGCGCCCATCACAACATCGGTCTCAAACAACCGGGTGCGACCGACTTTCCGCTTGGTAAAGTCGATTTCATGGGCGTCAAAAGCCGCAGCGACTGTCGCCGCGCAGCCCTGAGGCGAATGAATCACTATGCCGACATCCCCGATTCCCGCCGCCACACTGGCGACGCCCTCCAACGCGCAGCCGAGGATGGGATCTTTACTATGTT
>JASFQO010000136.1:0-6474 GCA_050115405.1 Bacillota bacterium | reverse complement strand
GTCATTATTTGAAGCTATGGATACGATTCAGGTCATACCAGTCATTCATGGAGGAACCCAGACGACTGCCTTTGAAAGCATAACCGTAGATTTTTATGCCGTTTCATCAGGCGAAAATCTTTATACACGGATCAAAAAGGCGCAAAAGAACCGGCAGTTGCTCGGGGTAATCGATATTACCGCATACGACGGTGTTTACGAGCAATCCCTAAAGTTGGAATCCGGGAAAATAGCGTTCCTGCAAAAAATGATCGAACATGAGCGGGATCAAGGCTGCTTCCTTTTACAAGTAACGCATCAGTTAAATGATTTTCAAGTAAAAACGACTACGTTGCAAGGCGCCCGGTTGGTTGGTCTGTATCGCATGTTGGGCGCGGAGTATAAGCAAATTCACAGTATGACGATGGATAGTGATTATGCGGCGTGGGACCGGGAAAAATTAGCGCGGCAAATTGAAAAAGAGTTTTTAAGTGAAAATGAGAAAAGCCTTACGGAATGTTGCTATCGAAATGGGGAGCGTTATGAACCCCGGTTGACGGTTTTACAAACGAATGACGAGCTTCGCAAGCCGCTTCTTATGCCCAAATATGAAGCGGAAGATGTAATTTTGATTACGGGGGGTTCACGCGGGATTGGCGCCGCGATTGCACGGCATGTAATCTCGCGGGGGGTTAGGAAACTTGTTATTATGGGAAAAGAAGCTTTACCCCCTCCCGCGCTGTGGGAGAAGGTTTTGGAACAAACCGGAGGGACTGCTTGCACGGAGAAAGTTCAATTATTGCAATCCCTGATTCATCAAGGCGTCCAAGTCCAATATTATAATACTTCGCTTACCGACCCGGAGGGGTTGAAAGTGATGGCGGATAAAATCCGCCATGAACTGGGGCCAATCAAAGGGGTGTTTCATTGCGCGGGTTTAGTAAGTAATAATCCCGCTTTCATTAAAAAAATCCCGCGCGATATGGAAGCGGTCTGCGAGCCTAAAATTGCGGGTTTGGTATCCTTGCACCGGACTTTAGCCACGGAGCCTTTAAACTTTTTCATTTTGTTTTCGTCAATTGCCGGCGTTGTTCCCACTCTGGCGGCGGGACAAAGCGATTACAGCATGGCCAATGCGTACATGGATTATTATGCTCAAAATCAAGCAAAGGAAGGCAAGTCATATTTTAAGTCGGTTCAATGGCCCGCCTGGGGCGAAACCGGAATGGCGATGGGAAAATCGCAATCGCCCGCTTATCGGAAGACCGGAATTGTAGCTCATACGACCAGGGATGGCCTAAAATTGCTGGATGCCCTGATGAGTACGGCATATCATGTTATTTTGCCATGTATCACGCTTCCGGGTGAATTTACCGCTGATCTTTTAAAAACCGGGGTTGGCAACGAAAATGGCCCTCTGGCGGCGCCGCGGGGGAAAAAGGGGTTTGATCAAGGGATGGAAACGCCCCAAATCGCGGGGGAACTGCCAGATTTGATTGTGAAATGGTTACAAGAAGTCTTCGGCGCGGAGTTAAAAGTATCCGCGGCTCAATTAGAGGAAGATAAGCCATTCGACGAATATGGGGTTGATTCGATTAGCATGGCCCAATTGACCCAAGTCCTTCAAACAATGGTGTCAGAAACCATAGAACCTTCATTGTTTTGGGAATACAATACCATATCCGCTTTGGCAAACTATTTTTTGGCCCACCATGCGGAAGCTTTGCAAGCAAAGCTTGGCGCCGGGGCCACCGGTCGGAACAATAAGAACTTTCAGGTGGATCGGGCCTTGGCGGACTTGAAATCTTCCCAATTTATGGAGGAAGCGGTTCGGACAAAGAGTCAACTTGTGAAGGTTTCTCCAACGGTGGCTACAACAACGGCGGAAGATATTGCGATAGTCGGCATATCTTGCCGTTTCCCAGGTTCGCCTTCCAAAGAAGCGTATTGGAACTTGCTAACCGGCGGCATGTCCGCGATTAAGCCTTTGGCGCAACCAAGATGGGCGCGGCGGGGTAATCAGGTGGAATATGGCGGATGGCTTGATGATATTGATCTGTTTGATCCCAACTTCTTCAATATTCAGGGAAACGATGCGGCGGTGATGGATCCGCAGGCCCGGATAATCCTGGAGGAAAGTCTCGCGGCAATTTATGATTCGGGATATGAACACCCACAATTATCAGGGCAAAAGGTGGGAGTCTATATAGGCGGACGTTCCCTGGCCGTCGCGAATAGGAATGATATCTTACGGGCGCCGAATCCTATTTTGGGAATGGGGCAAAATTATTTGGCGGCCAACATTTCCAGGTTCTTCAATTTTAACGGACCAAGTATGGTCGTGGATACGGCATGTTCGTCGGGGATAACCGGTCTGTCCTTAGCCGCGGATTCCTTGCGCGAAAGGCGAATTGATCTGGCGTTGGTGGGGGCGGTCAATCTGATCCTCACTCCTTTGACGCACGAGCTGTTTGGGGCGCGGAATATTCTCAGCAAAAACGGCGAGTTTCATATTTTTGACAAACGTTCAAACGGCGAAGTTTTAGGCGAAGGCGCGGGGATTGTGATTCTAAAGCGGCTTAGCGACGCCAGCGAAGACGGAAATCAGATCTATGGCATTATTAAGGCGATTTCCGTGAATAACGACGGCCGTACCCTGGGCCCGGGGTCGCCGAATCTTAATGCCCAAAAGCAGGTGATGCAAGAGGCCTTGGAGCGGTGCGGCAAACTGCCGGAAGATATCGGGTATATTGAGGTCAACGGCGGAGGTTCTCCGGTGATCGATTCACTGGAAATTAAAGCGCTGTCCGATATTTATGCCCTCGCTCATGGCGGCCTGCAACCGTGTTTAATTGGTTCGGTTAAACCGAATATCGGCCACCTGCTGTTAACATCCGGACTGGCAAGTTTTATCCGTTGCGTCTTGAGTGTGTATTACCAACAAATTCCACCGTTTTTATCCGCGTTAGAACCATTTGATTATTATGACTTTGCCGCTTCCCGAATTCATTTCAATCGGGAGACGGTTGATTGGCAAGCGCCATATGGGAAAAGACGAATAGCGGCCCAAAATTCTTTCCCGGACGGCGGAACCAATTGCCATGTTCTGATCGAAGAATTTGTCCCGCCTTCCGGTTATCAACAACGATACTATTCGAAGCCTGTTCCGAAAATGCTTAAAAAACGGTTTCCTTTAGTTCCGGCCTCCTCGGGGGCGGCGCTTCCACCTGTGACCGGGCAGTCGGACGGAGGCGCGGCCAATAATCAACAACAGCCGGAACAAGAGCCGGAACTAACGGGGCGTGCGGTTATCAAAAATGTATGGGGTGAAATAAGATGGTAAAATCAATTTGTAATTTAACCATAACTGCAGATCATCCTTTGGTTAGGGAACATCTTGTTCATGGTCAGGCATTACTGCCGGGATTGGCCTATATTGATCTGTTGTACCAGTTGGCCCCGGCGATTACTGGATTCGACTATAAAAGTTGCGCTTTAAGACGGTTGTCGCTCTCCAATCCTTTGGCGGTAAGCAAGAATCGCCCCATTGAGCTGAAAATTACGTTTGAAAAAATGGCCGACATTTGGGCAATTACGGTTGAAGGAGCCGAAGCGGGCGTTAGCGGAGCCGGGCAAGAAGAAAAATTATATATTACGGCCGAATTGCATCCGGCGACCAATGTGTTTCGGGAACAAATCAATATTGAGGGAATCAGGCAACAGGCCGTCCAACGGATTGATGTGGAAAGGCAGTATGAAGAAGCCAGAAAACGCGGATTGGTTCACCGAGGGATGTTGAAAGCGAACGGAACCATTTATCTGGGCGTTTCCGAATGTTTGATTGAGGTGCGGGTCGCCGCGGCTTACTCCGGCATGTCCCGCAATTTTCTTTTTCATCCTACTCTGATTGACGGCGCCGCCTTAGCCTCGGGAATTTTAAAAGGCCACGAGACTCTTGGGCCAAGCGACGCTTTGTATTTGCCCTTATATTATGATTCGTTTTTTTGCACGGAACCGTTACAAAACCACTGTTTGGCAACTGTTAATTTGGCGTCGGTTCGGATGGTGAACGAGATTCGGACGTTGGATATCGTTTTTTATAACCTTGACGGAAAGAAAATTGGGGAATTAAGGGGAGTGACGGGAAAACGCTTGCGCTTTAAGGAGCAAATCAATCCTGACCGCGATCGGGACGCCGACGTTTTGAAAATTCCTTTCGGTCCCCCCAAACCGCCTCAACCGCAGACCGCCACCAATGGCGTAGTGTCAAATGTCGCATCTGTCTTGCAAAAGATATTCGCCAAGTATCTTAACCGGGGAAGCGCGGCGCTCGATCTCGATAGAGGCTTTTTTGAATTGGGTTTGGAATCGTCGCAATTATTAGTATTGGTACGGGATATTGAAAGCGCTTTCGCATTGTCGCTTAGTCCTACTTTATTGTTTGAATATAGCAATTTGCGAGAGTTAGCCGGAGTTTTGGAAACAAAGCTGGAACAGCGGGGAGTCTCGTCTTACCGGACCAAAGCAGCTTGTCAATCTTCTCCGACCGCCTTGATCCCGGAACCGAATATTTTCCGTTTTGATGAACGGGAAGCTTTTTTACAGGATCATTTAGTATATCAACAACCGGCTTTAATGGGCGTTACTTACCCTTGCCTGGTGTTGGAAGCCTATTTAAAAAACAGTCCGGAAGCATATCCGGTGAAACTTGCCGATATTCAGTTTATCGGCGGACCGGTTACCTTACAAAAACAAGAGACGGTTCAGGTTCAGATCGAATTTGACGAAGATCAGGGCCGTAAAAATTTCAAAACTTATTATTATTTAACCGATCCGGGTCAAAGAAGGCCCTGTTGCACAGGACACTTCTCCCAAGCGCGCAATGAGCCGGCGGATCAAATCGATATTGAGACCATGATTGGCCAATCAACTCCGGTAAATCAGGCTAGAGTGGCTGAGTGGTATCATTCGATCAAAGATTTTACGATTGGGCCCTTGCTACAAACAATTGATTCCGCTTATGTCTATAATGATTCAACCTCAATTTGCAAAGTGTGTTTGGCGGGAGGCGTAACCAAAGGGGATGTTTTGAGTTATGTTTTGGATCCTTTATTACTGAATACGTGCTATTTATTGTCTTTAAGAAAGCATCATTCAAAAAGCGATAACATTTTTGTTCCGTTGCTGATCGAAAGCCTTACAGTGTTCGGACCGATGACGGAAAAGGCCTATATCGTGAAGACGATTCGTTGTCAAAAAGATGATTTTGTGGCGTTTGACGCTTTGGTATTCACGGAAACGGGCAATATGATTGCCAAGATCATCAACGCCTCGCTGAAAGAGGTGGCGGATCCTTCTTTATTAAAATATATTTCCTTGCCCATAGCGCCGTCCGATGAGTTGAAAAAGAATAAAACGGAAGAAGACAACGCTTTGGAGATAGCCATTGTCGGATTGGCGGGGCGGTATCCTCAATCCTATACTGTCCGGGAGTTTTGGAATAATTTACGCGACGGGAGCGATTGTATTAGCGAAATTCCCCAAGATCGCTGGGATTGGCGGGAATATTATGCGGATGATCGGATGAAGCCCGGTCATATTTATTCGAAATGGGGCGGCTTTATTGCCGACGTTGATCGCTTTGATCCGCTGTTTTTCAATATTTCACCCCATGAAGCGGAAATGATGAACCCCCAGGAACGTTTATTTTTGGAACATTGTTGGATCGCCTTGGAAGACGCCGGTTATACTAGGGAAAAACTGAAAAACTCAGCAGATTCCGAAGTCGGAGTTTATGTGGGGGTGATGCATCAAGAGTATCCTTTGTATGCGGCGGAATTAAGCGTCAGGGGGCAACGATTTGGATTGGGCGGCGGAATATCTTCCATTGCCGCGCGGGTTTCCTATTTTTGTAATTTTCATGGCCCGAGTATGGCCATTGATACCATGTGCTCCAGCTCGCTGACCGCTATCTACCTGGCCTGCCGGGCCTTGAAGGAAAAACGCATTAACGCCGCCTTGGCGGGTGGGGTTAACCTGAGTTTACATCCCAATAAATACCTATTGCTCAGTCAAGGCCAGTTCATTTCCTCCCAAGGACATTGCGCGAGTTTTGGCGAGAGCGGCGACGGATACATCCCCGGCGAGGGGGTCGGAGTACTGTTTCTGAAACGCTTAGACGACGCCAAGCGCGATCACGACCATATCTACGGCGTTATCAAAGGCGCCGCCATTAATCATGGCGGGAAAGCAAGCGGATATACCGTGCCGAACCCCCAATCGCAAAGCTTGGTTATTGATCGGGCTTTGCGGGAAGGCGGTATTGAACCGAGTTCGATTAGTTACATCGAAGCCCATGGCACGGGTACCCAATTAGGCGATCCAATCGAAATTGCCGGCTTAGTCAAGGCGTTTGGGAATAAAAACCAAGCGCGGCGGCATTGTTGGATTGGCTCGGTGAAGTCCAACATCGGGCATTGTGAAGCCGCGGCAGGC
>JASFQO010000135.1:0-6494 GCA_050115405.1 Bacillota bacterium | reverse complement strand
AACCATATTAAAATTAACGGGAGATGACGCAACCGTCGTTATTGGAGAGCACAATTACCGGCCGTCCTTCAAACCCCGGATTAAAGACCCGTTCGCACGAAACGTAAAAATTATTGCAATCAACTAACGCCAGCATTTCAAAACGCCTTCTTAATGATATAGGTCACGATGCCCCACACTCGAAAATCAGCCTCATCCGGAACAGCAATCGGTTTATACTCCGGATTGACGGGCATTAGCAGCAGTTGTCCTTTTTCCCGTCGGATCTTTTTTAGCGTAAATTCTCCGTCTAAAAAACAGACCGCCAAAGCATCCGGGCGGTAACGCAATGACTTGTCGATCACCAAAATGAAAAGACGGCCTCTTGGGTTCCGCGACCGCCTTGGACCGACAGTAACGTTTTTCCACAATAAATTCTATAAAAAATCAAACCGCTGCAACAGCGGTTTGATTTTTTTCACCTGATGCTCTCATTCATACTGCCGGTCCGATATCCTTGCAAGTCCAGCGCCACATATTGAAAACCGATTTTTTGCAATGCCTGATAAAGTTGCCGCCGCAGTGAATCCTCCAAAAGCCTTGGAAATTCTTCCGGCAAGACTTCAATCCGGGCAACCGTCCCATGATGCCGGACGCGCGCTTGGGTGAAACCTTGATCCAACAAAAATTGCTCGGCTTGGTCCACCATCGCCAGTTTGGCGGTGGTGATCGGTTCCCCGTAGGGAAAACGCGACGCCAGACAGGCAAAGGAGGGTTTATTCCAGGTAGGCAAGCCCATCTTCAGCGAAAGGCGGCGAATCTCTTCCTTGGCAAGGCCGGCCTCCCGCAAGGGGCTGAGTACTCCCAACTCGGCCACCGCCTGCATACCCGGCCGGTAATCGCCCTGATCATCAACATTGGAACCTTCGGCGACATACCGCAACTGCAATTGTTCGGCCACTTCCCGAATCCGGCCGAATAGTTCCTTTTTACAAAGATAACAGCGGTCCGTCGGATTAGCGGCCAAGCCCGCCACTGCCAATGCCTGAAAATCAAAATTCACGCTGCGGATCGTATTTTGCGCCACAAAAACCTGCGTCTCCCGGTATTCGCGTTGCGGGAAAAAAACCGCGCGGGCGGTCACCGCCACTGCCCGGTCGCCTAAACAAGCGTGGGCCACTTTCAGTAAGAAAGTGGAATCGACCCCGCCCGAATAAGCCACCGCCACGCTCCCCAAAGATTGCAGATAAGCTTGTAAATGCGCTAATTTGGGTTCAATCGCCATGCCGCTTCCATTCCCTTCGCCAATTTAACAATACTCACACCCGGTTTGGCGGATCAAATCCTTCACCACTTCCCCGGCGATAATCAGGCCGGCGACCGACGGCACAAAAGAAACGCTGCCGGGGACTTGCCGCCGCGCCGGACCGGTACGGGCAGCTCCTTCTCTTTGGGAGCCATTCAAGTCGGCGGCGCAATCATTGTCGGCAAGAAGCTCTACTTGCGGTTGCAACGGCGGTTCCTGCGAATAAACCACCTTCAAGGCGGCCACGCCCCGGGAACGCAGTTCTTTCCGCATCACCTTCGCCAGCGGACAGACTGAGGTCGCATAGATGTCCGCCACCTCAAAACGGGTCGGGTCCAGTTTATTTCCCGCCCCCATGCAACTGATGATCGGAATCCCCATTCGTTTGGCGTTCACGATTAAATCGACTTTGGCCGTAACCGTGTCCATCGCGTCCACGATATAGTCATAATCCGGCCGCACCAGTTCGGCAGCACAATCCGGCAGATAAAAACGCTGTTGGACTTCAACCGCCACGGCGGGATTAATCGCCAGGACTCGTTCCCGCATCGCGGTCACCTTCGGTTGACCCACCGTCTGGCGGGTGGCGTGCAATTGCCGGTTGAGATTGGTCAGACAGACGCAATCGGCATCAATCAGGACCAATTTACCGACTCCGGCCCGGACCAGGCCTTCCACAGTAAAACTGCCCACCCCGCCAATGCCGAAAACCGCCACTTTACTAACGGCCAGTTTCTCCAGGGCCGCGTGGCCCAACAACAATTCCGTACGGGAAAATTGGCGCCGCATTATTGTCAACCTTTCTTCGAAAATTAGCTCCCGACAGCCGTTTAAGTTATCTAATTATATCACGGATCATGCGGTTATTAACCATCCTCCGTAATTAAATCCAAAATCGGTTACGCCTCTTTTGCCAGCAATGCGGCGATCCGCTCCGTTTCAATTTGTACTGGGCAAATTGGGGTAATCCCGTTTTGACAACAAAATTGTTCTAATTGGGACCAAAAACCGGAGCAATTTTACTCCGGTTGCAGTAGCTGTTTTTTTACTTTTTCCAAAAGCTTGGTGAAAGCATAACCATAATGGTTAATAATTCCAGCCTTCCGGCCAACATCAACAAACTCAACGTCCATTTGGCCACCGGATGGAGAAATGAGTAATTTTCAAGCGGGCCGACTTTCGCCAGCCCGGGCCCGATATTTCCCAAAGAAGCCGCGGCGGCGGTGAGCGAAGTCAACACGTCCGGGCCGGTTGCCATAACCACTAATGATCCGCCTGCAAATAACATCATATAGATAAAGAAAAAAACCAATATTTCATGAAGGACGCCATCGGATACGGGCGCATTGCCCAGTTTAGTCTGGATCATCAGACGGGGACGGGCGATCCGTAAGATTTGCCGCCACATGTATTTAAACAGCAACAGAATTCGGGCCACCTTCATCGAACCACCGGTTGACCCGGTACATCCGCCGACAAACATTAGCAGTAATAAAATTCCTTGGGCCAAAGACGGCCACCCGGCAAAATTCGTACTTGAAAAGCCGGTCGTGGTACAGATGGAGACGGCTTGAAACAACGCATAACGCAAGGCTTCCCCCAACGGCAGTTTCATCTGGAAAGCCAGGGAAGCGGTGATTAAGAGGGCGGCTCCGGCAATAATTCCTAAAAAACATTTAATCTCGGCGTCGCCGAATAAAGCTTTTAACGACCTTTTTTGGATTACGCGATAATACAGGGAAAAATTCATCCCGGCCAAAATCATGAAAAAGATGATAATCAATTCAATAGTCAAATTATGGTAAGATTCGATGCTGATATTACGGCACGAAAATCCGCCGGTCCCCATCGTCCCGAAAGTATGGACGAAACTGTCATAAAAAGACAGCCCCGCCAATTTTAAAGCGATCGTCTGCAAAATGGAAATGGAGGTGTAAATTACCCATAACATGATTGCAGTCTCTTTCAACCGCGGTAAAATGCGCTCCGAAACCAGGCCGGGAACTTCCGCTTGATAGAGAGACGCTCCTTCGCCAAAAAGCGAAAAAATCGCCAACGACAGGACGACAATTCCCATTCCTCCCAACCAGTGCGTCAGACTGCGCCAAAAAAGAATCCCCCGGGTGGCTCCTTCAATATTTGTCAAAATGGTAGCCCCGGTAGTAGTAAATCCGGACATAATCTCAAAAAAAGCATCGGTATAGCTTGGAGTCGTCCCTGATAAATAAAGGGGCAGCGCTCCAAAAGCCACGATTAAAATCCAGCCCACGCCCACGATTACAAAACCTTCTCTCCGCCCGAACTTCCCGTCCGGGCGGATTAACCGCAACAGGCTGCCCACGGTCAACGTAATGATAATCGCCAGAAAAAACGCTTGCACATCGGAAGTATGGTCTTTAATAGCCCATGTTAAAGGCCAAACCATGGTTAAGGCCAGTAAAGATAATAAATTGCCGAAAGAGTGCAAAATTAATCTATAATGCATATATTGTCGCTCCCGAAGTTGCCGAATCAGCTCTTTGAAACAAAAGTTCTACAGTTGCCGCCACCTTACGCAAGGCAAAAACAATCACGCGGTCGCCGGTTTTGATCACAGTCTCACCCCGGGGAACGACAACCGTCCCCTCTTGAAGCACCGCCCCAATTACCACCCCATCCGGTATCACCAGCTCTTTCAGCGGGGCTTTGGTGACCGGAGATTCCGCTTCCGCCTCAAACTCCAACGCCTCCGCTTCCCCGGTATCAATCAAGCTCAAGGAGATGACCTTCTCGCGGATCAGCTTTAAAACCGTACTTACCGTCAAAAGCCGCGGCGTAATCGTGGCCGTGATCCCGATGGTATCGGCTAACGAGGCGTAATCTTCCCGGGAAATTTCACAGATAATTTCCCGGACTCCCAACTTATGAGCCAACATACAAGCAACCAAATTGGAATTGTCGGAACCGGTGGCCGCGATAAAGACATCGTCGGACCGCAAGTTTTCTTCTTCCAAAACTTCAATTTTGGTGGCGTCGGCGCAAATCAATTGACAGCCTTCAAATTCTTTGGAAAACATCCGGCATTTGTCCGCCGACGCTTCAATGATCTCAATGGCCGGGACGTTTTTGCGCGTCTTGATTAGCTTTACCAAATATTGACTAATCAAGGAACCACCGGCAATCACGACCCTTTTCATATTAGGCTTTTTCTTCTTAATCAGCCCGTTCAAATTATATAAACCGGTCGCCTTCCCAAAAATATAGATTTTATCACCCGCCAAAAGGGTAGTCTCCCCGTCGGGAATAATAATTTTACCTTTACGATTTACCGCCACGATCGTATACTGGGCGAGATTCAACTGGCAAATTTTCTTTCCGGCGATCGCCAAACTTTCATCGATTTTAATCCCAATCATACATAGTTTTCCGTCGGCGAAATATTCGATTTCCGTAGCCAAAGGTATTTCCGCCAGACGAAACATTTCCTGCGCCGCCAAAAATTCCGGGTTAATAAACAAATCGATTCCCAAATTGGAATAAGAAAACAGCGAGGGAATATTGAGATTATATTCCGGATTTCTCACTCTGGCCGCGGTCTTCATTACCCCCAACTTTTTAGCGACCAGACACGAAATCATATTTAATTCATCGTTTTCGGTGACTGCCAGGATAATATCAAACGACTTGACTCCCAGTTCCTGCAATATCGTGACGCTGGCCCCGTTCCCCTGAATGGTCATGACATCGAAACTGTCGGCAATCGGTCGTAAAGCTGCGGGATCTTTATCAACCACAATAATATCCACTTTCTCCTGGGATAAAATTTTGGTCAAATCATAACCGAGTTTCCCTGCGCCTACAATTAATATTTTCAAAACAACCTCCCAAATAAAAAACTTACAGGAAAATTATCAAATAAAGTAGAATAAATCAATTTAATTAAGGAGGGGACACTATGAATGAAGATAAAATTACAATTGTTGAAGAGAAAATCTTAATTATTTTGGCTTCGCCGGATTTTTTCGCCTTGAATCGCGCACTCCAAAAGCAGAAGCAAAACGGTTGGAAAATTGAAAGTCCCCCAAAGTTTAATTCTGCAAAAACCCTTTGGGAAGTAGCAATAAGCCAACCTGTCAAACAATCAACTTTCACCGACTTATAAATATAGTAATCATTATACTACTTTTAATTTTTATAAACAATAAAATTTTACTAAAGATAATAAAGATTCCGCGTTTTTACCGTATTTTATCCATTTTATTCGCTTGACGAGGGTAACCTTAACAAAAGTATGTCATATCTGGCAATACTTTTAATAATATCAAAAGTAATTGCGTTTTTTGCCGATACCCATATTACAACATTGGTCTGTATAGAAAAAAAGGAGGTAATCATGAGCAAAAAACTTACTTATTTTGTGATATGCTGTTTACTATTACTAGGATTAGCTTTTCCGGTTTGCGCAGCAGATGCCGGTCTGAACTTCGCCCAAAACGGCGACGATACAGATTGCAATTCGGTCACTCTGGCGTGGCAATATCTGGCCGGAGGGTTCGTCTACGCCGACTATGAACACAGTCTGGGCTAGCACGCGGCAATCAATATTACCGGAATGCACTTATATGACGGCGTTTATAAGGAATTATTCAAAATGTTGCTTTTAGGGGCGGACCCCGACTTTACCGCAGTCGACCTGTCGCTCAAGCGCTATCTTGGCAAAGCGCAAAACGGTCTTTATGGCGGCGTCAATATCATGTTCGTCAATACGAAAGCGGATTCCTCCCAAAGCGATCTCGCCCTGTATGGCGGCAGTGTAGGACTGCGCAACATTACCAGACTAGGTTTGACCTATGACATCGGCGCCATCTTCTTGTACAACGGCGACGATAATAAAAGCGGCGCGTTACTCCGGGCCAACCTGGGTTGGGGTTGGTAACATTAAATTCAATTAAAAACGCCACGGTTTTTAAAACTCCATGGCGTTTTTAGTTTCTAAAAAATCAAAACATACGTTAACCTTCATGTGATATCGATGTCATTGTAACTATATTTTAATAACAATCATTTGCCCGTCATTCTTAAATTCATAACGTCTGTTTTCGACGTTAATATTGAATTTATTAAGAAATTTTTTCGCGATGATCATTTTAGTGGTTTTTCCCTGAATCCGTAATGCATCCGTGGTAGCGCTGGCTAATGGAACAATCCCGATTTGCCGGTCCTCCGGGTC
>JASFQO010000134.1:0-6505 GCA_050115405.1 Bacillota bacterium | reverse complement strand
AATTTACTTACGAGATCAGAGTAAAGAAAGGGAGTTGTGTGTGAAATACAATTTCGATTATGTAATAAACCGTCAAGGAACATTAAGTTATAAATGGGATGCGCGGGCCAAAGCTTTTCCGGGCAATCCTCATGTGTTGCCATTATGGGTTGCAGATACCGACTTTCCCTGTCCGAAGGAAATTTCCGATGCAATCCAGAAGCGTGCGACACATCCGATTTATGGCTACAGTTTTACCGAAGATAATTTTGGAGAATTGATGGCCAACTGGCAGAGAAAAAGAAATAACTGGGAAATTGATCCTCGCCGGGTCACCTTCGGCAATGGTATTGTCCCGGCTTTGAATGCAATAGTAACGGCTTTCACCAAAGAAGGCGAAGGCGTTATTATCCAACCTCCCGTTTATTATCCGTTTAAAGAAGCAATTGAAAATAACAACCGGATTGTATGTAATAACGAACTGATAGATGACGGTTCTCGATGGATTATCGATTTTGACGCGCTGGAACGTCTTGCGGAGAAACCGCAAAACAAGCTTTTACTGCTATGTAATCCCCACAATCCGGTATCCCGGGTCTATGAAAAAAAGGAATTATTGAGAATCGGTGAGATCTGCCTAACCAATCACGTTTTAATCGCATCTGACGAGATTCATTCGGATCTTATTTACCGTCACTGTAAGCATATACCCATTGCATCTTTAAGCCAGGAGCTCAGCGACATAACGGTGACGGCGGTATCCCCGTCAAAAACTTTTAATATTGCCGGGTTACAGATATCGGCAATCATAGCATCCAATTCAATTTTACTCAAGCAATTTGAAGCGGAGATGGAGCGGCGGTGTTACGTTCCGAATCTATTCGGATCTGTCGCATTTAAGACGGCCTATACCAATGAAGGCTGCGTGGACTATCTTGAGCAGTTAATCGACTATTTATGGGAGAACTATCTTTTCTTGGATCAATATCTTAAGGCTTACACTCCTAAAATTAAGTGCCAGCGCCCGGAGGCAACATATCTGTTATGGCTGGACTGCAGCGAATTAGGACTTGAGCCGGAATGGATGGAAGAGTTTTTTGTTAAGGAAGCCGGCGTGGGTTTTGACAGCGGTACCTGGTTCGGAGGTAAAGCGGAGAAATATATGCGCATTAATATCGCATGTCCCCGTTCCATTTTGAAAGAATGTCTTGATCATATTAGAACCGCTTATGAAAGAAGAGGTTTTTAGTTTAAAAGGAGGGGGATTAATTATGAAAACATAAAACGCCCAAAAATCTTCAAGGAAGTGGCAAAAAACAGGCTGCCGTAAAGGGCAAAAAAGAATGGCATCCGGCCTCGCGCTTCCCACGCTTGGGAGGCAATTTTAACTCATAATAAATATTTAAGCGATTGACATCCCGGTTTCATTCCGTTCGGTGCCTTTCGCGGAAAGGGATGGTTATTATTATGAATCCGTATTTTCCTCATCTATTCAGTCCCATGAAGGTAAAAAAAGTAACATATCGCAACCGAATTTTTTCCGCCCCAAGTGCTTTGAAGGATTTGTCCGATCATGATCATATAACCGTTAAAAATATCGACTACCTCAGACGGAAAGCACAGGGTGGCGCAGCCGTCGTTACCCTGGGAGAAGGATACGTTCATCCCACCGGTGTCGTGGACTGGAGCTACAAATTGAAGATCTACGATATCCGCAGCGAAGCCGGTATGTATGATCTGACCGGCGCAATTCAGCAATACGGCGCTGTGGCTTCTCTCGAGCTGAACCATGCCGGTATGCACTTCCATGATGATAACCGCATCAATTACGGGCCCAGCGACAGGCTGGATGAATTTGACCAGGGCGACGGGCAAGGCAAACGTGTGCATCAGATTTATGAGATGCCGAAAAAGATTATTGAAGAAGTGGTCGATTCTTTTGGAAAAGCGGCCCTGCGGGCAAAGCACTGCGGTTTCGGCCAGGTTTTGGTTCATGCGGGGCATGGCTGGCTGCTGGCCCAATTTTTGTCCCCCGTTATCAACCAGCGGAAAGACGAATTTGGCGGGAGCCTGGAAAACCGCGCGCGTCTTACCATGATGGTGCTTGACCGTATCCGGCAATACTGCGGTAAGGATTTCCCGATTGAAGTCCGAATTTCCTGGCAAGAGGGTCTGACCGAAGGGTATCAATTGGAAGATACAATTGAATTCTGCAAAATGTTAGAAGCCCATGGCGCCGACATGATACATGTCTCCAGCGGCTCCCTGCACTTTCCAGAAACAACTCCGTACTCCTTCCCAAGTTGGTTTGATGTAAAGGAAGGGAAAAATATCAAACAGGCGGCTGAAATCAAAAAACATCTCCATATTCCTGTAGGATGCGTCGGCGCCATAACCGACCCCGTCATGATGGAAAAATGGATTGCCGAAGGAATGGTCGATTATGTTGTTTTGTGCCGCGCGCAGATTGCCGATCCCGATTTGCCCCAAAAAGCGATGCAAGGCCACCTAGATGAAATCAGGCCCTGCCTTCGCTGCATCGGCTGCTTAACCGGTGGTTATTATCATCTTCCGATGCATTGTGCCGTTAATCCCGTTATCGGCCGCGATTCGGATTTCCTCAATCCCGCTCCTCCGGTGGAGAAGAAGAGAGTTCTGGTCGTCGGCGGCGGTCCGGCCGGTATGGAAGCGGCTATTGTCGCGGCCAGTCGTGGGCACGAAGTGATCCTCTGTGAAAAACAGGATCGTCTGGGCGGATTGCTTCCCATTATCGACAAGGAACCTTTCAAGATTCGCATCAAAATGTACTGCGAATATCTTGAACGTATGATCGCTCGGAGTAAGATCGACGTTCGGCTAAATACCGAGGTTAATCCGGAATTAGTTGCGGCGCTCAGACCCGATAAGCTGATTGCGGCGGTCGGAGGGTCTCCCGTTAAGCTGCCGTTGCCCGGCATCGAGAAGGCCATAAATATTGTTGATTTCTATATTCAGGAACCCGAGGCCGGAAATACCGTAGCTGTTTTAGGCGGTGGTTTTGCCGGAGTGGAATGCGCCATCGGACTGGCTATGAAGGGGAAGAAGACAATCGTTGTGGAAATGGGAGACGCCTTGGCATCCGGTCCTAATACGCCTTATCCAGGCACCGGCGCTATGCAGATTGACGCGCTTTGGTTCAATGTCAAGAAAAACGGCGTGCAGGTTATGCTGAATACGAAGTGTGTAGAGATAACAGACGGCGGTATGGTTTGTGAAGACAAAGAGGGAAAACGTTTTGAAGTAAAAGCCGATACCGTCATTGCCGCAACCGGTTTGTCACCCAATGAAAAAATTGTCGACATGCTGCGCGATACCGTTATTGATTTCAGCTGGATCGGCGATTGTTATGCTCCGGGTCTGATAAGAACAGCCGTACGCCAGGGCTTTGATGCGGCAATGAGTATATGAACGCTAAAAAATAATATCGGCGCAAGGTATGGATCCTGAAGTGCCGCCCGTCAAGTATACATAGGGCTATGAGCGGATTACTTGAGGACGGCACGGATCCGGCCGATTTTTGCGTTCAATTTGTTCATACGGGAGGTTTGCCTGAACTTTTTAGCGAGCATTGTCTCTAGAATTTAATATCAGCGGAAAAAGTGAGTTATCCGAATTTAAGTAGCGGATAAAGTGAATACTAGCTCAAACATGGTTTATTATTTCCAAAAATGTTATTGGGAGGTGGTAAAAATGCAAACTGAAAAGAAAATGTCCTGGAAGACAATCTTCATTTTAGCTGGAGCATATATATCGTACTGCGTTGGCGCTAGCTTCGGAACAGGTCAGGAACACATGCAGTATTTTGGCTCGCTGGGAATATCCGGATTATTAGGGTTGACGATAGCTACATTATTGACAATTACGCTTGTAGTTTTATTGATAAGAGATTGCCGCGATTATCATTTATCCGATATGAAGATCATGTTTACGCATTACTGCGGGAAATATATAGGGACCTTTTTAAGATGGTATTCTGTGCTTTATATATTCCTGATAGCCGGATGTATGATAGCAGGCGCCGCATCCGTATTTAATGAGCATTATGGCCTGAATTATCAGGTCGGCGCCTTAATCATGCTCGCCATTGTCCTCCTAACGACTGTTCTCGGCATGCAGAAGATTATCAACATTATCGGTAATATTGCGCCGGTGATTGTTTTGTTTGTATTAATCATTAGCATATATAATTTAATCAACAACGTTGACGGTATTGTTAAAGGGAGCCAGATGATCCAGTCAAACTCGAGTCAGTTGCGTATCTCCGATAATTTCGTAAAATCCGGCGTTTTGTATTTCAGCGTGGTAATACTGTTTGTGGGTTCGTATCTGGCGTCGATTTCCACTAGACCTAATACTTTAAGTAAAGAAATGCTATGGGGTAATGTAAGTGGTGCCACTACCATGTTCGTACTTCAGTTCATAATGCTGTGTGCGCTTCTTTGTAATGGCTCCGTTGTCGCAGGATCAGCCGTTCCCATGCTTATGCTTGGTAAAAATATGGGAAGATTTTTTGCGGTAATATATGGCGCTATATTAATTCTTGCTATTTTTACCACCACCGTCCCATCTGCATGGATAGTAGCGAGCAATCTAATCCCGGAAAAAAACAAATGGTATAAACTTGTTGCGGCGGTCGTCTGCCTTGCGGCTTATGGATTAACCTTGGTTGCATCTTTTGCTAAACTGATAAACGTTATAATGTCCGTATCCTCTTATATCGGAATACTTTTAATTATTGGCATGATCGTTACTATGTTATTCAGGAAGCCTGCAAAACCGAATTAAAATGGTGGAACCACTGCATCAACTGCCCCGCGCCGAAAGAGAGCAAAAAGTCGCTGAGCCCTGTAAACCAAATGGTTTACAGGGCTTTCCTTTTCCCCGTTCGGGAGATTTGCGTTCTTTTTCCTCCATAATGTAGTAATTTTAAATCAAGATATTTGGTTAAGTATTTTATTAGGGATGTGAAGGAGGATTTTTATGGCCCTCACTTCAGTTTTAATTATTTGCTAGCAATTTTGCTCATTTATTAGGATTGGAAATTAGGGATTTCCGGATATTGAAATTTAGTGAATAACATTATAAGAAGATAATAGTAAAATTATGTCTAAACCGCAATATATGCGGAATTTTTATCATAAAATGGCAATATATGCGTTGTATTTGTTAGAGTGCATGATATTATTAAAGTAAAGCTACCTGATCTTGGTTTATTTTATAAAAATCATAATAGATGGAGTTATTTGGAATAAAGGAGGGATTTACCAGGCTTTTTACCAAACTCCAATGGGTTATCAAAACATAGAACTGAAGCTAATGCCATATATGGTTAGGCAATGGCCTAAACGGTTTTTATTGGAATAAAAATAATAGTATTAGGGAGGAATTAGCTTGAAAAATATACTTGAAATGAAGAAAAAAACAGTGATACTCCTGGGTGCGGCAGCGTTGGTAATCATTATGCTGGCAGTATGGTTCTTAAATTCCCGTGGCAAAACCAAAACTGCTGTGGAACAAGTCACAAAGGAGTTACAAGTGACTGGAGAAGTGAAAGAAGACAGCAAGACCGGGTTGCAAGGAGTAACTTTTACGGAAGCTCCATCCCTGCAAGAAAAGGTGAAAGCCGGCAAGCTTCCTAAAGTGGCGGAACGCTTACCGAAAGCTTCGGATATTATGGTAGAGAGAATGGACAGCATTGGAACATATGGCGCCGCTTTTAATTTCACATATAAAGGAAAAAGCAATTCTAAATGGTGGTATGGGAAGTTTGGCGAAGAACCATTATTTCGCTTTAAGGCCGATGGGACCATAGCGCCAAACGTAGCCAAAGGATATGAGGTGAATGACGATTATACCAAATATACGATTCATCTTCGTGAAGGCATAAAATGGTCGGATGGTGTTCCCTTTACTGCGGAAGATTGTGTATTTTTCTATGATCATATGTGTGTTCCGGAGACGTTTGGAAAGACTTTGTATGATTGTTTCAAAGTGAATCATCCGGAAACAGGAAAGACAATCACTTGTAAATTTGCGAAAGTCGCTGATTATACTTTTACGGTAACTTTTCAATTCCCAAAACCTACTTTTTTAGAAGAAGTAGCGATTAATGGGAAATGGTGTTTTAAACCGGCGCATTACTATAAAACCATTCTTCCGGAATTTATTGGAGAGAAAGCTGCTGCAAAAAAAGCCAAAGAGATGGGATTTTCCGACGTCAAAGCAATGGGTAAAGAGACAGGATATTATTACTGGAATGTACCGGGAATACCCACTTTACGGCCATGGATAGTTGAGGCAAACGGGAAGCATAACAACTGCGATGGGGAGCTATTTATTATGAAACGCAATCCCTATTATTGGAAAGTGGATGAGCGCGGTCAACAGCTCCCATACATGGATGAACTTCGATATACTAAAGTGACCGATGATTCTCAGACATTGCTCAAAGTGATGGAAGGATCGGTGGATTTAGCGGTAATACCGT
>JASFQO010000133.1:0-6505 GCA_050115405.1 Bacillota bacterium | reverse complement strand
TTACTTTAATTACGTTTGTGTTTTAGTTTATGGACCATTTTATAGACTTTGCTGACGTCGGGAATATCATAAAATGTTAAAACGCGATTGTCAATATAAGGATCTAGAAAATCCATACCGGTATTTTCCAAGGCCGGTTTAAGTTTTGTTTTGCCGAATTTGAGAGTGCCGACGCCATTGGAGCCGATCGTCCGTTTGATGCTGGGGATAGACCGGATATCGGTAGTCTGTAAACTTTCCTTTGTTTTGTCCAGGACAATAATGCGTTTGTTGGTTATGGCGTAATAGGTATTTCTTTTGGCCCAGGCTTTGTAAATAAAGCGGCCCAGAATGGTGTACAACCCGAATAAGGCAAATGGCAGACCCATGATAATAAAGACTAATGGCGAACCGCTTCCGGTATCGTCTTTGCTAATAACAATTAAAAGCTCCCAATAAATGGCGAAACCGCCCCAAAGAATGCTAAAGGGAATCAAGGAACGGTCTTTAGGGGTAAAAACCGCAGTTTGTTTGGGACGGCCGACCCAAAGAACCTGTTCGTGTTTGAGCAAGGTTTTTTTAAGTTGCTTGTCCATTTGCGACTTTCTCCTTAAAGATTGCTAATTTAATAATATTCCTTGTTAGGAATGAAATTCCTGCCATAACTATCAAAATTTAACATAATTTAACATATTTATCAAAAACCATAGTAATGGCGGAAACAACCAGCAACATTCGTTCGGCAGGATAATGGTAATTAGGTGACGAAAATATAATTATGAAAACAATAATTAATGCCAAAACTTCAATTTGTGCGCTTTTTGGCGATCCGGTAGCGCATAGCCTGTCGCCTGCAATGCATAATGCGGCTTTTCAAACCTTGGAGTATAATAGTGTCTATGTCGCTTGTCGCGTCCCGGCGGTTCAAATCCCGGCGGCGGTGATGGCTATCCGGGCCTTGGGGATTAAAGGAGTCAATGTCACCATTCCTCACAAGCAGGCAGTCGCCGCCGGGTTGGATGAAGTTTGTGGCGATGCCCGTTTGAGCGGTTCGGTGAATACGATTATCAACCGTGACGGACGCTTGGTCGGGATGAGTACCGATGGGATCGGTTTTGTCCGTTCGCTTCAAGAGGAGGGCGCTTTTGCACCGGCGGGGAAACGGGTCTTACTGCTGGGCGCCGGAGGGGCGGCGTTAGCGGTGATTTATCGCTTACTGGCTACCGGAATTACGGCGTTAACTTTAGTTAACCGCGACCATGCCAAAGCGCTTTGTTTACGTGATAAAATACTTGGCGATACCGGATTCGCGCCGACCGTAGCGCCGCTGGAACAATTGTCCCACCTTAATCCGCACCATTTCGACCTGCTCGTTAACACCACTTCGGTCGGCTTGCATGAAGATGTATCCTTGCTCGAATCCCACTGGCTGCACCCGCAGTTGTTTGTGTACGACCTGGTGTATAAGCCGGGCGGGACCAAACTGGTCCGCCAAGCGGCCCGGGCGGGATGTCGCTATTTGTCTGGTTTGTCGTTACTGCTTTATCAGGGCGCGGAGAGTTTTCGACTGTGGTTTGAAGTTGATCCGCCGCTCGCCGCGATGCGCGCCGCGCTGGAGACGGCGTGCCGGGAAAGACTGGGATGATATGCGGTTCAACTTTCTATTTTAAATTCACTGGGATTGTACCCGGTAATTTTGTCAGGGGAACTTGGTCTATGGGCTAGGACAGCCCGAAGGCGAGGCCCCACGGATGGGATGGCCGAGTCCCGTTGCGGGTTAATTTCCGTGAGTTGACTGAAAATCCGATTATTCGGGCTTATAATATGTTGCTGGATGAATGATTCAATCGGGACGTCTTATTTAATAAACTTCAGATTCAACATTTTGGCAACCGGCGTCGTCCGTTTGATCAGTCCCAACTCCCGCATCAGCT
The DNA here is from genome assembly GCA_050115405.1 of Bacillota bacterium. Taxonomy (GTDB): domain Bacteria; phylum Bacillota; class UBA4882; order UBA8346; family UBA8346; genus DATCLA01. Next base: position 4,592 of record JASFQO010000133.1, on the reverse strand, counting down.
GCTGTGACGCTTCCCAGTCTTTGGGATTGGACTGGCCGAGCCCCTTTTTGCGGGTGTAGGTATTTTCCCATAATTGCATGGAGGCCTTTAAGACGGCGCGCTCCATCTTTTGCTGCTTTTTGCTTAGTTCGGGAAGGTATTTACAGCAAATCCGGAAGGCCTCCTCCGGGTGTTTGAGGGAATAACGCATGCCGGCGATGGTCGTCCGGACCATTTGGCGGACTTGCTGAGGCGAACGGGTCAGTTTGGTTTCACCGGTAATTAGACCGTGGCCGACTAATGAGAAATAGTCCCAGGAATTGATTTGGGTGACGGCATAGCCGGCGGCGCGCAACTTGAGCGGTTCGTTATTGGCGAAACCGACGACGGCGTCAACCTTGCCGGCAGTGAGCGAAGGGATTTGGGTATAGCCGATATCGATGAGCTGCGCCTCGGAATCGGCCAGACCCGCTTGACGTAGGATGACCTTCGCGGCCAAAAGATTGGTGCCGTAAAGCGGCAGCCCGATTTTTTTTCCCCTGAGATCCTGCGGTTTGGTAATTTGCGACTCCGCTTTGGCAATGATTGCCGGCGGAAATTTAGCATAGAGAGTGGCTAGATAGACGACGGGAATTTGTTGGGCGCGGGCGGTAATTACCTGGTCCCCTCCGGCGATGGCATAATCCAGTTGTCCGGCGGCGACCAACTGCAAGGCATCAATATCCATCCGGTAGTCAAAATTGACTTTCAGCCCCGCTTTGCGGAAAAATCCCTTTTCTTTGGCGACATACCAGGGAGCAAACTGGACGCTGGGAATGTAGGCCATGCCAATCGTGACCTTTTGCCAGGCCGGTTTTTTCGCCAGACCGGTCGGAGAGCCAGTGACGAGGCAGATGAGACTAAGTAGAATATAACCGAGTTTTTTCATGATCTAAAGAGGGCCTCCTTATTAGCTGTTTGTATAAATTCTCTATTTCCTTTTCCACGGCATGACCCAATATTCAAGCAGGGAAATAGCGGCGTAAAAGCCGATTCCCAAGAGCGCCAGGGCGATTAAGGCGATGAAAATCAAGGGCGTGTCAAAAGTGCCGCGCGCCAGGTTCACCAGATAGCCCAAACCCTTGCCGGAACCGGAAAATTCCCCGACCACCGCGCCGATCACCGCGAGCGTCAAGCCCATTTTCAGCCCGCCGAACCACACCGGCAAAGCCGTCGGGATTTCCAACTTAAAAAAAAGGTCGCGCCGGCCGGCGCCCATGATCTGCAACAATTCCCGATAACGGGGGTCAACTCCTTGAAGACCGATGATCCCGTTGGTCAGAATGGGGAAAAACGCGACCAAGGCGGCAATTAATATTTTTGAGATCAGGCCGTATCCGAACCAGATTACCAAAAGAGGGGCCAGGGCCACAATTGGGACCGCTTGAATTCCCACGATATATGGGGTCAACAGTTCCGCCAGAAATTGATGCCTGTACATATAGTAGGCCAACGGCAAGGCCGCCAGGCAAGCGATGCTGAAACCCGCCAGGGCTTCCAGGCAAGTGACGCCAAAATGCCCGGAGAAATAGCCGCCCTGCCGCAGGAGTTCGTCAAACCGCCGGACCACTTCCCCGGGTGACGGTAAGATAAACGTTTCGTACAGTCCGGCCAGCCAGTTCCACAAAAGGATAAATCCCAGGATGCCCAAGATTCCCGTTAAGCAACAGCGATACGGCAGAGTGGGTTTTTGACTGTTTTTATTGGCCATTGAAACCAGCCCATCCTTCCGTCAGTAAGTCTTGGACCTGCCCGACCGCAGCGCCGAAGGCGGGAGTACCGACCATTTTTCTCTGGCGGGGCTGCGGTAAGGAAATTGGGATTTCCCCTAAAATCCGGCCCGGCTTTTCACCCATCACCACTACCCGGTGCGACAGAAAGACCGCTTCGAAGATATTGTGGGTTACCAGTAAAATTGTAATTCCGGTTTGGGCTTGGATCCGCAACAGTTCCAGATGGAGCTGACTTCGGGTTAAATCATCCAGGGCGGCGAACGGTTCGTCTAATAGCAGGATCTGCGCCCGGCCCACCAACGCGCGGGCCAAGGCCACGCGTTGCCGCATTCCGCCGGAAAGCTCGGCGGGATATTTGGCTTCGTAACCGGTCAAATTGACCAGTTCCAAGGCAGCCAACGCTTTTTGGCGCAATTGGGCTTGGGAAAAACGCGCCTGCAGTTCCAAAGGAAGACTGACATTGGCCAGCACTGTCCGCCAGGGCAGCAATAATGAATCCTGCGGGACAAAGCTCAGTTTGGCCCATCCGGTTAATTCCGTCGCTGCGCCGGCGCTGCCAATGGTAATGTTTCCGGAAACAGGCGTTAAGACGCCGGCAATCAAGCGGAGCAAGGTTGATTTGCCGCACCCGCTTGGGCCGACCAGGCTGACCAGTTCACCGGCATTAATAGTGAGGGTGGCCTCCCGAAGTTCGGGAGTGTCGATTGTGGTATAGGCCGAGGTGACATTGTTAATTATAATAATTGGTTCCGTCATTTCATCAACCGCCGAAAAAAAAATAAACGCCCTGACTAAAGTTCAGGGCGAAAATAAGCTTAAATGCCATGCCTTCTTTTCTCCGGACTGTACCGTCGGTCCTGGAATTGCGCCAGGTCAGCCTGTATGGCTCGTGGACTTAAGGCCAAGCCTCTTACCACCGGTCGGGAATTGGCGCTTGCCGCCGCACCCTGCCCTGAAGGAATAATATTTAATTACTGATATTATTGTACAATTGAAAGGTGCGGTTTGTAAAGCATTATTTATTTTTTAACATAATCGGATTTGGGGAGTATTGGGAGTCGATTTTCAGTGTTAGATTATTTGCAATAAGGTTTAATCACCCCGCAGGCCAGCCGTTTCCCGGAGTTGCCCGCCGGCTGGCTGCGGTAGTCATCCGGATTTTGGTGGATAATTACCGTATGTCCAATTGCCTCGGCGACTGTAAAACGATTGGTGAAGAAAGCAAGGAGCGCTTTGCCGTCATTGGAAAAAAGCACCGGAAGATCCCCGGCGTGATTGCCATGGGGTTGGTTGTCGGGATTCCAATGTTCGCCCGCGCTTTGAAACGGATTGGCCGGGTCGCCGACCCGGCAATCGTCGAATTGATGGATGTGGAAACCATGGGGCCCGATTGGGGCACGGTTTCCCCGGGCCGATTGATAGGGAGGTAGTCCGCTGATATTGGCGCTCACCCAAATCCCGTCCGGTACCGTTTGAAAGATTACGCTTCCTCTGATCCGGGGCGCTAAAGGACCGCCTATGATCAGGGCGATGGCAGTTTGCCGGGGGACAGGGTGAAAAGCCCAGCCGGTCGCAGTGGTATAGTTTGGTTGTTTCACGGGAATTCATCTCCTTCGTTCCGGAGGCTTGATGCCGGAAGCTGGATTAATTTGTTAATTTTTAATAGGGTCATTGACTTCCAGCCTCCAGTAAGGCCTGAACGTTATCTGGAAATCTCCATGGAAATAATGCATTATATGCGCGAGTCAGATATTTGGCGCCGGAGCATAATTTGCTTACTGGTTATAGAAATTCGGGAATGCAGGTTACTTGTGAGCGCTTTAATATTTGGGGTTATTCGTTAACTCCGCCGGATATGCCCTCAATAAACTGGCGCTGGAAGATGATAAAGAAGATCACCGGGATCAGAATGGCGATCAATCCGGTTGCTACCATCGCATCATAATCTTTGGCAATATTAACGCTGTCCATAAATTGCAATTTGATCGGCAAAGTGAAAAGATTGTTATCCCGCAAGACAATCATTGGCGTCAAAAAATCGTTCCAGACCAGCTGAAATTGGTAGATTGCCAATGCGGAAAGCCCCGGTTTGGTGAGTGGTAAAATAATCTGCCACCAGACCCGGAAACGCGACGCCCCGTCTATTATGGCTGCTTCAAAAAAAGATTTGGGAAGCTTGACGATGTATTGGCGTAATAAAAATACGCCAAAGGCGCAGCCGGTGTAGGGAATGATCAAACCCCACCGATTGTTTATCAGTCCATAAGCGCGTAAAACCCGGTAATAAGGCGCAATCATAGTTACGGTAGGTAACATCATGGTCGCTAAAACACCAAAAAAAATGGTGTCTCTCCCCGGAAATCGCAGGGCGCCGAAAGCGTAGGCTGCTAAAGAACAGACCAAAAGAGTAAAAATGATCGTCGCCGTGGTGATGAGCACCGAATTATAAAAGCCGCTGTTAACCTGATAACGGTCGATTGCCAACCTGAATGAGTCAAGGGAATAAGTTTTTATGGTTTCCCAGGGTGGCGCTTGAAAAATCCGAGGCGGGACCTGAAAAATTTCCGCTTTGGGCCGAAAGGCGACATCGGACAACCATAATAACGGGGTGATAAAGATCAGGACCACGGGCGTTAAAATGGATCCACAGACCAGCGAGTTAATGTTTTTCTTCCGGAGATCACGATCAACCTGGGGTTTGTCTTCCAGAAAACCCCAGGGGTTGTCAAAGTTCATTATGTATTCCTCCCTTCTATTGTTCATCGGTTTTCCCTAAACCGAAAAATTTAATCTGAAACAGGCTGATAATGAAGATAATGGTAAAAACTATCCATCCGGCGG
>JASFQO010000132.1:0-6531 GCA_050115405.1 Bacillota bacterium | reverse complement strand
CGATCACATCAAGCGGGATCCCAAAGGCCAACCCTTCAAAACCAAGAGCGACAATTTTCCAACTGGTAATCCCAATGACCTGCCCTTTTTTATTAAGCAACGGGCCGCCGCTACATCCTGGACTCACACTGGCATCGGTTTGAATATAATAAAAACCATTCAGTTTACGAAGGCCGCTCACAATTCCTTTGCTTACCGAATTAACAAATTCTTCATCGGCGGGGGTACCGATCACATAAGTTTCGCTCCCCACGGGCGGATTGGCATTTAAGGCCAAAGGCAAAGCCGGGTAGCCGGAACCGGCCACTTTAATTAGAGCGATATCTTGCGGATTATCAACCCGTAATACCTGGGCCGGAAGGGTAATCCCCGAGCGCAGATCGACCATCACCTCCGAAACTCCCGCTACAACATGCGCCGCCGTAAGTAAATAACCATCATTGGAAATAAATACTCCACTCGCTAATGCGTCTCCCACCCGAATCTTCGCCACCGCATCCAAAATAGTCGACATTTGTTCCGGTAATTTAAATTCAATGTCATTTTTCACTAAATTGACGGTTAACGGGGGAAACTTGGTCAAACTCGTTTCCGTTACCGGTTGGGGCGGATTGCTGTTGGCAACCAAACTTACAAATTGGGGGTCGGCTAAAAGCTTTTTTAAGGAATTAATAAAAGCATCAAACATTAGTTTATCCGGAATATCTCTGGTCGGGTTCGAACCGGTCAAGGTTGAACGGTAGATCACTTTTTTTTGCAAGGCATCATAAAGTTGCCATTCAATTTGCAGCTTGATAGTCATATTTCTTCGGTTTAGCAAGCTATGTCGTTTAAATGCGATATTTTTAATAATACAACCTAATTGCAAGTTGGCCTTAGCTTGCTCTTTTTCTTCGAATAAAGGATTATCGCCGCCTTGAACATTATATCCGTAAGCCTTCATCAGTTCATTCGCTTCGAGAATAAATTCTGTTGAACCTTCGAATAGATTCGGTACAATCCGAAAAACGGCTCTTTGAAAAGTAATTGTTTTGGTACCATTGTCGTCAATCGCAATTGGAACCGGCTCCGGCTGTGGTAATCTTGGTTTCGCCGCTAAAGCGGGAGTCTGAACTATTAACAATAAAGTAAGGATCAACCATAGATGACGTTTCATTGCAAATGACCTCCTGCAATTTATTTTTTAGTCTACTTCCGGTTCTAAACTGTCCGAATCGGAAAGGCCGGTAACATCAACAATCCGCCGGGCGCTTTTATAATGAGTTTGATAATACCTCTCGCGCAAAGAACTGATGCAAACCGCTCCCGGATTGGAGGCCGCATGAATAAATTGATGAGGCCCGATATAAATACCGACATGATTTACCTCAGCTGGATTTTTCCCCGTAAAAAATACCAAATCTCCCGGAAGTAACTCCTCTTTCAAAACCGGAGTGCCCATTTGCTCTTGCTCCGCCGCCTTATGGGGTATTGCAAAGCCAAATTTCCCAAATATGTATTTGGTAAAACCGGAACAATCAAAACCGGTCGGTGAAATTCCTCCATAACGATAATTGGTACGCAAGAAATTTTTGGCAAAAGAAATCAAATCCGTATAGCCAAAACCACGATTCAGCAATTGATGATGGGGAACGACATAATCTTTAGCGACCCAACCTTCAAGTCCATCCGCCAGGCACACTCGATACCAATTGGTATTTTCAGCCACAATTGTCACTTCAGTATTTTTAGCTAACATCTTAATAATTGTCCCGGCCAAATCCGGAGTTTCGCGAAAATTGACCCGTTCGGCCTTAATCACGCCCTTACGGATTAAGCTTTGTTCTTTGGCCCAAACTGTCCCCAACAGCGAAACAATTCCGAACATTATTAAAAATTTAATCCATAATTTCAAATTAGCACCTCCGCTTTGTGCAAGTTAAGTTGCAATAACGAGTATTCCTGATATCAATTTACTTTAATCATATTTTATCACAAATTGCCAAGAATGTACCATAAATTTCTTTCACAGATGTCACAAAATTCCGGCGAAAATTAAGTTCTACTTTTGGCGGCCGGCGCATTGATATGGATTTCGTTTTTCGATTAAATAACACTTGGCTTGATAACCATAAAAAAAGAGGGCTATCCTTATTTTCATGTTTTTAAGCATCGCCACGTCAAAGTAGTGAATTTTGATATTAAACTTATTTACCTTAAAAAATCATCAATATAATCGTATTTTTTTACATTCTTAGCGGTAATTAGTTCAAATGGAATATATCTAAAGACGAAGCCGCGTCAAAAACCATTTCACTGCCGGAAAATAAACCGGCCAGTTTGATAAAGAAATCTTTGATTTGCTTCGCTTCGAAATAGTAAAACACTCCTGCGGCAATGAATAAGACATTAGCTTCGCTTTTCAATTCTTTGAGCCAGCAATCGTTGAGTTTCAACTGCCCGTCCCCATAAGGGCAATAACAATGTTTCCTGAACATTGCCAAGCGCGACAGCAATCTTTTCCGACATGATTTAATCCACCTCTTTGGTATTGAATACTCCTTGCCAACGGCAACAACTTTTTTCATTTCATTCACCCTTCTCAAAATGTGAACTTTAGTTCATGTTATAATTGTAATGTACATTATGAACTTTGTCAATCTATAAATATGAAACAAATTTCACATTTATAGATTGACAACATCTAGAAAAAATCATACAATCATAAAGGGTGAGCCAATGCGAATAAATACTAGCAAGCCGAGGATTCCGAGGCAAAAAAGAAGTATCCGAACTAAACAGCAAATCATCGAGGCGGCCATGAAACTTTTCGCACAAAAGGGGTATCACGGCACCAATTCCAAAGAAATCGCCAAAGAAGCGGGAGTCGCTACCGGTTGCTTTTATGCCTATTTCTCCAATAAAAAAGAGGTTTTTATGGCGACGCTGGAAATCTATCTTGACCAATTTAATAACATTACTCAAACACATATCGCCAAATTGACTCTAAAACGGACGAATATCAAACGTTTCTTTCGGGAATTGGTCCAGAGTTTCATTGATGCCCATAACGTTTTTACAAACCTTAATGGCGAATTAACCGCCATGTATTATACTGATCATGATATTCAAAAAATGATTGCTGAGTTTGATAAGACCAGCATCGGGCATATTATGGAATATTTAATGAATGTTCGGGCAGAATTACGAGTCTCCAATTTCGAAGCGGCCGCCAAAGTCGTGTATTATTCCTTTCAAAGTGTAGTCGATCAGATTGTATTTTCGGAAAATGAAAATCCGACGATGCTTATTGATGAATTAGTAGATATGGTTGAAATATATCTATTTGGTGAAAAATTGTGATTAGCGATGATATGTTAATGATAATCCCTTTTTTTCGGGCCACCATTCCCGGTAAAACCGCATGAATTAGCTTTACAGGCGCCAAAACATGGACTGCAATCATATTAAGCTGAATATCGAGATCTTGTTTATATAGTAACCGGCTATCACCGAAGCCCGCATTATTCACCAATACATCAACCTGTTGATTGCTGATTCTCAGTCTCAGTTGACAATTCAACCAACACGGTAGCAACTGTTACACCATATTGCCGGTGAATTTGTTCTGCCTTTACGTTTAATATTTCTGCCCTGCGTCCCGTTAATATCAAATTGTATCTTTCTTTGCCGAACCTCTCGGCATATGCCGCGCCGATGCCGCTGGCAGCCCCAGTAATAACGCTGTTTTCATTTCCATGTTGCAGATCACCCTTTCTATAAAAGTTTTAAAGAGCCGTAAAATTAAAATTTATCAAAGTAAGGGAAAACTTTAAAGCAAATCTGGGTATGGGTTTCAATACGAAGTTTCAAAGTGTTAGAATACTATAATGTTACCTAAAAGTTGGATATTCAAATATAAACTCAAAGTTAAACTGAGCCGATCCCCCGGCACCGCCCGGAGAGCTCGGGAGGGGAGGAGCCGGGGGCCGTCAACCCCAACATTTGAGGGGTTTATTTTATTTTACTAAGGTTTTTACTTTATTAAATAGCTTACAAATGCGTGAACACGTTTCAACGCGGTCGAGTGGTTCATCCATATCATCAGTATGTTTCATATCGAAATTGCAACGCATAAGGGGTAAATTCAGTCAAATTTTTGAATGTTGCGGCAGAACTGTCAGCCTCAATCAAAAGCGCAAACAGAAATGATAAGTCATGAGTTCGCGGATATTCAATATTCAGCAATGATAACCAGGCTTTCACGCTTTTTTCAACTGCTTGTTGAGCATGAAAACCGATGATTAATAAATCAATATCTGAATCGGGCCGGTTTTTTCCGGTAGCATAGGAGCCAAATAAAACAATTGCTTCCGGTTTTACTTCTCTGGCCACTACTGCGGCCATTTCGTTAATTACTGAATCAGTAACTTTATCCACGATCAGCCCTCCTTCAGTGTAATTATTATTCGACTTATAAGATGAATTTCCTTATTAACGGGAAACTGGTAGGCCCGGAACCGTCTCGCCCCGGATCACCAGATCCCTCACCGGGCCCGAAATTTTGCCGCCCACGTCACTTACCCGTTAATATTCCCCCCTGTAGGACCGTTTCACTGACCTCAGTCACCGCGTGATGTCAACTGCTGACCGCCAAACTGTTTTCTAAGAAATACTAAAAATTAAATTCATTTTTCCAATCAAAGTTTTCTGATTGTTCCAAACTTGCAGGCCAATGAATACACCATTCCGGCACACCGGGCGTTTCAACTCTGTCAAGGCTCGGTGTATATGGCTTTATATCGAGTATTGGCGTACCATCGTTAGCGTCAATATAGGCAATTTGAATAATGCCCTTTTCATTGTCGATATGGATAACCTGTACCGCAGTCAAAGCAAGAGGATTTGGGCGAACAGGTGACCTTGTGGCGAATATCCCCATAACAGCCGGAGCCGTTTTATAGGGTTGCGGAGCTTCAAGCATATTGCGCGCTTCTTCATTATCAAAGTCACTAAACCACCAAATAACGCTTAAGTGACTGAACCCGTCTAATGCCTGTAACGCCGGAATATACTTTGATTCAAGTTCGATAAACATTCCTTCCTCACTGATACTGATTTTACCAATAGGCTTCACCTGATAATTGTCCATTGTTCATTCCTCCAATGTGTAATTTTATTTTCCGGTAAATTCAGTGTAAACCCTGACACTATGTGAGAGTCAATACGAAAAAAGCGTTTTGCAATTTATTGCAAAACGCTTTTTTTAGATCTTTTCCAGTGGAATTTGGATTTCAGTTAAGTATTTGTCAGGGCTTTCCTCATTCCAAGGCCCTCGATGAACAATTTGTCTGCTTTGTCCAGTCATTTTATATTGATTATGCTCTTGTAGCCAGTTTGCAGAAGCAATATAGGCGCCCGCAATATTTTCAAAAGGCCCATATACCATAGCACACGCCATAATTGGTACAGGCTCCGTGTTGCGATATACAAATCCGTTTGTGTTCTCCCCCATTTTGGCTACAGGCGCACATATTTCAATATCAACATCCTTTTCTCTGTAATCGGTGTCGTGATATATGGTAAAGGTATTGCTCGAAACAGAAATATTATTTTCATCCGCAAATGCCGACATTTCTTTCCACAACTGACCTTCGGCGTAATAATCGGGAACAATTCGTCTTAAAGAAAATACTTGATAACTGGGAATGGACTTGATTGAAACATTATAGTGTATTGCTATCTTATCCTGTTGAATATCTTTCGTTGCCAACTCAATTTTAGATAGCTTATCCTGTTCCGCTTTAATTGTGGCCTCAATTTCCAGACGCTTATTTTCAAGCTGCTTTGCAATAAATTCATCGTCCCAATGATTAAGGGTAACCGCAATTTCAGAAACATTAAAGCCTAAATCCCGCAAAAATATAATCTTATTCAAAACAGGAATTTGCTCTGTCGCGTATAGCCTGTAATTCGTAAATTTATCGGTTTCCGCCGGTTTTAACAGCTCCGTTTCATCGTAATATCTTAACATTCGTATTGATACTTGCGTTAATTTGGAAAACTCGCCTATTTTGAACAATTCGCACCGCCTCTATATTAAAATATTATATCGTGAGTATTTCTAAACTCACTTTTCCCATAAGTTTCAGGCTTCACTCGCGGCAAAACAGCGCCGCGCTCACCACTGTCGCCGGTACAGCCGCCCATAACCCGATACTGCCGGCCAGCATTCTGACAATTTCCGTAGCAGTGGCGTCACTATTAACTATCTGCCCGAAAGGGGTCCGATACATTTGATATAACATCAAAAGCGGGAAAGAACCGCCCACATAAGCCAGTATCAAGGTATTCACCATCGTCCCGATGGCGTCCCGACCCACTCGAAAGCCGCTGCCTATTAATTCCTGAAACCCGATTTGCGGGTTGGACTGTTTCAGCTCGTTAATCGTCGAAGCAATCGATACCGCGATATCCATGATCGCCCCCAACGCGCCCATGATAATTCCGGAAAAAAGCAGGCCTTTAAAATTAACAGCATTAACGGTATAT
>JASFQO010000131.1:0-6534 GCA_050115405.1 Bacillota bacterium | reverse complement strand
TCCATTTGATCCCGATGCCAATCAAGGGATAGTCGTAGTCTTTAGCGCCTTTTAAGTAATCGCCCGCCAGGATCCCCAAACCGCCGGCGTAAATCTTAAAAGCAGTCTCTAATCCGTACTCCATGCAAAAATAAGCGACCCGCGGCATCTTTCCCAATTTCAGCATTCTTCATTCTCCTTTTTTTCCAGTACATTGTAAACTCTAAATCCCCAGAGCAGCAAACAGTTGCTATTTATTCATAGTCTATTATTTTCATCCTCCAATTGCTTATGCTTTATAATTTTTCGAAAATTGCTGGAAATGCGGAAACTATTACCCAACCCGGCCCCCTTAGAGCTGGAGAAACCCGGCTCACAAGGGGGCCGGCAACTTCAGTTGACTGGGGAAATTTATAAAAAAAATCAGGCCGGAGTGTGACACCCCAGCCTGAGAATTGTGGTCAATATAATATAAGTTTATTGCGCCATCCGTTTGTACATCGCCAACCGGGCCTTGGCGTCGGCCTCGGCTCTGGTGTACAAGTCCTCGGCGACGTCCGGGAACTGTTTCTTTAAGGAAGCGTACCGGACTTCACCCATGATGAAATCGCGGAAGCTGCCGATCGGTTCTTTGGAATCCAAAATAAAGGGGTTCTTTCCTTCCAAAGCCAGAGCCGGATTATAACGGTACAACGCCCAATAACCGGCCTCAACGGCGCGTTTTTCTTCATCCTGACTCTTGCCCATGTTAATGCCATGATTGATGCAAGGGGCGTAAGCGATAATCAGGGACGGCCCATGATAACGTTCCGCCTCAAGCAAAGCCTTGATCAATTGGTTCTTATTGGAGCCCATCGACACAGTGGCCACATAGACATAGCCGTAAGCCATCGCCATTAAGCCGAGATCCTTTTTCCGGATCGTCTTGCCGGCGGCGGCAAATTTCGCAGTCGCGCCAATCGGCGTCGATTTGGAAGATTGTCCGCCGGTATTGGAATAGACTTCGGTATCCAGCACTAAAACGTTGACATCCTCACCGGAGGCCAAAACATGGTCCAATCCGCCATAACCGATATCATAGGCCCAGCCGTCGCCGCCGAAAACCCAGACGGACTTCTTCACGTAAAGGTCCTTCATACCGGCGATTTCGCTTAAGACAGCCTTCAATTCACCCTCAGCCGCGGCGGCTGCGCCGTCAATCAATCTTTTGATGGTCTCCCCGGTTTTCCGGGAAACAGCCGCATCCTCCTTACCACTTAACCATTCGGTGAAGGCGGTTTTCAAGTCGCCGGAAACACCCAGCTCGTTCGCTTGCTTGATTAAATCAGCCAATTTATTGCGGCGTTGGGTAAAAGCTAAATTCATCCCAAAACCATATTCCGCGTTATCCTCAAACAACGAATTGGCCCAAGCCGGACCATGCCCTTCGGCATTAACCGTATACGGATTGGCCGGGGCGCTGCCGCCATAAATGGAGGAACAGCCGGTCGCATTGGCTATCACCATTCGGTCGCCGAACAATTGACTCACTAATTTTACATACGGAGTTTCGCCGCAACCGGCGCAGGCTCCGGAGAATTCAAACAAAGGTTGCAGGAACTGGCTGCCTTTTACCGTCTCGGTATTGGTGGTCACTTCCGGCGCTGGTAAAGCCTTGGCGAATTTATAGAGTTCGTCTTCTTTGGCAACCACTTCTTCCAGGAATTTCATAGTCAAAGGCTTTACCTTGGCCGGGCAGATGTCAACACAGTTGCCGCAGCCGGTACAGTCGAGCGGCGATACTTGCATCCGGAACTCATAGCCTGCAAATTCTTTTCCGATTGCTTTTTTGGTTGCAAAACCTTCCGGTGTTTCGGTACCGGTTTTAACCAAATAAGGCCGGATTGCCGCATGCGGGCAGACAAAAGAACATTGGTTGCACTGAATACAGGTCTCCGGGTTCCAAACTGGAATTTTAATTGCAGCCCCGCGTTTTTCATAGGCGGTTGTGCCGAGCGGGAAGGTCCCGTCCACCTCAAACGCGCTGACCGGCAATTTGTCGCCTTCCTGTTTGACCATTGGTTTTAAAATATTTTTGATGAAATCCGGTTCATTCGGATCCTCCACCAACATCGCGCCGGTGGTGGCGGTGGCCCAGTCAGCCGGATACTGGATTTTATTCAAGGCGGCCGCAGCTTGGTCAACCGCTTCAATATTCATATTGACGACTTTGTCACCTTTTTTGCCGTAAGTCTTTTTAATGGCGTATTTAACATACTCAAACGCCTTGTCGGCCGGAATCACATTGGCGATCTTAAAGAAAGCCGCTTGCATAATCGCGTTGATCCGTCCGCCCAGACCGACCCCGGCGGCGATTTTGACCGCGTCGATATTGTAAAACTGCAACTTTTTCCGGGCGATCGTTTGCTTCATGGCCGCCGGCAGTTTCTCATCCATCTCCGCCGCCGTCCACGAGGAATTCAACAGAAAAATACCGCCGTCCTTCAGACTACTCAACATATCATAGCGGGTCACATACGACGGATTGTGACAAGCCACAAAGTCGGCCATATCAATCAGATAGGGCGACTGGATCGGGGTTTTGCCGAACCGCAGGTGGGAAATGGTCAGCCCGCCCGATTTCTTGGAATCATAGACAAAATAGCCCTGAGCATACATATCGGTATTGTCGCCGATAATTTTAATCGAATTCTTATTGGCGCCGACCGTGCCGTCCGAACCCAGGCCATAGAACATACACTGATAAACCCCGGCGGGCGCGGCGTTAATCTTATCTTTTACTTCTAAAGAGGTCAGGGTCACGTCGTCGACAATTCCCACAGTAAAATGATTTTTCGGCTGTTCGGCCTGAAGATTGTCATAAACTGCTTTAACCATTGACGGGTTAAATTCCTTCGAACCCAAACCGTAACGGCCGCCGACGATCACCGGCCGCTCGCCTTTTTCCATATAGACGGTACAGACATCCTCATAAAGTGGTTCACCCAAGGAACCCGGTTCTTTGGTGCGGTCCAAAACGGCGATCTTTTTCACTGTCTGCGGCATTGCCTTCAAGAAATATTCCGCCGAGAACGGCCGGTATAAGCGGACTTTAATCAGGCCGACTTTTTCGCCTTTTGCCGTAAGGTAGTTCACGGTTTCTTCCACCGTGTCACAGCCGGAACCCATACAGATAATTACCCGTTCGGCATCCGGAGCGCCGACATAGTCAAACGGTTGATAATTACGGCCGGTCAACTTGCCGACCTTTTCCATCGCTTTGGCGACAATGCCGGGGGTTGCCAAGTAAAACTTATTTGACGCCTCACGCCCCTGGAAGTAAATATCCGGATTCTGGGCGGTGCCTCGCTGGGTGGGGTGTTCCGGATTTAAGCCGCGTTTGCGGAATTCCGCTACCGCCTCCCAATCAACCAATGGAGCAATATCTTCATAAGCGATTTCTTCAATTTTCTGGACTTCGTGTGAGGTCCGGAAGCCGTCAAAGAAATGCAGAAACGGCACGCGGGATTCCAAAGTCGCCAAGTGGGCCACCAAAGCCAGGTCCATTACTTCCTGGACGGAAGCGGACGCCAAAAAGGCAAATCCGGTCTGCCGCGCGGCGTTGATATCCGAATGATCGCCGAAAATACTTAAAGCGTGGGTCGCTACCGCGCGCGCCGATACATGAAACACCGACGGCATGAGTTCACCGGCTATTTTATACATATTGGGAATCATCAATAACAACCCTTGCGAAGCGGTAAAGGTTGAAGTAAAAGCGCCGGCCGCCAATGATCCGTGCACCGCGCCGGCCGCGCCGGCCTCCGATTGCATCTCGGACACCTTGACGGACTGTCCGAAAAGATTTTTCCGATTACGGGCCGACCACTCATCGACGACTTCAGCCATCGGCGAAGACGGTGTAATCGGGTAAATGGCGGCAACATCGCTAAATGCAAACGCAATATGCGCCGCAGCCGTGTTGCCATCAATGGTCACTTTCTTAGCCATAATAATGTTTCCTCCTTAATTTATTTAACTTAACAGGTATATAAAATTAATAGAAAAATGTGGAAAATTAATATTGTTAAATCCCTTTCCTATAATACAGTATTTTGTGTTTGGTCGAAAGACATTTAACAAAAAAATAACACGGAGAGGCCTTTCCAGACTTTATCCGTATTACTTTACCCATATTTTTGCAAACCCTGAGCCGAATTATTGCCGTCCGCCACCCACTTCCGGCAAAGTTGCAAAAAATATTCATGGACCCTTAAATCCGCCGTCAGCTCGGGATGAAAAGCGGCTACCAACAGATTGCCCTGGCGGGCCATTAATATTTTCTCACCTAAAGCCGCCAAAACTTGCACTCCCGGACCGACCCCGCTAATGAACGGCGCCCGGATAAAAATGGCATGAAACTGCGGCGCCCCGATTTCCGAAATGGTCAGTTCCGTTTCAAAGCTCGCAATTTGCCGGCCAAACGCATTTCTTTCCACCACCAGGTCCATCAAACCCAGCCGCGGTTGCGTACTGCCGCTGATCTCCTTAGCCAGTAAGATTAAGCCGGTACAAGTGCCGAAGATCGGCAACCCGGCCCGTCCCCTTGCGGTTAACGGTTCCAACATTTGGTGGCGTACCAAAAGTTTCCCGACGGTAGTACTTTCACCGCCGGGAATGACCAAACCCTGGACTTGTTCCAATTGTTCCCGATATTTAACTTCAACCGGTTCCACTCCACAAGCCAACAGAGCGTTACAGTGTTCCCGCACCGCCCCCTGCAAGGCCAAAACCCCAATTCGCATCTTCTTTTACTCCGTCTTAAATGAACCTTCCAGCAAGTCGCGCTCCAAACCTAAAAAGAAGTCTTTCTGCGCCAAAAAATCGCCCTCGGCCAGATCCCGTTCCCCTTGAACCAGTAATTTTAACAGTCCGGCCGCCTTGCTTCATTCTTTCATTAGCAGCCATCCTACCAGCCCCGCCCGGCAATCCGGTCGGTATCTTTCATGGTTCCGACTTGGATGCCGCGCATGGCGGAACCGATCCCCTTGGAGACTTCCGCCAACAATTTGCCATCTTGGTAATGCGCGGTTGCCTCCACAATCGCCTTGGCCCGTTTGGCCGGATTATCGGATTTAAAAATTCCCGACCCGACAAAAATCCCGTCACACCCTAACTGCATCATCAAGGCGGCGTCCGCCGGAGTCGCAATCCCGCCGGCCGCAAAGTTCACCACCGGCAACCGGCCCAATTCCTTGACTTCCAATACCAATTCGTAGGAAGCGCCCAACTCTTTGGCAATCGTCATTATTTCCTCCCGCGAAGCGTTGACCACCCGCCGGATATCATCATTAACGGTACGCATATGCCGGACCGCCTCCACGACGTCGCCGGTGCCGGCTTCGCCTTTGGTGCGGATCATCGCGGCCCCTTCGCCGATCCGGCGCAAGGCTTCCCCCAAATTACGAGCGCCGCAGACAAAAGGCACTTTAAACTGATGTTTGTCAATATGGTACAGATCGTCGGCCGGGGTTAAAACTTCACTTTCGTCAATATAGTCGATCTCCAATGCTTCCAGTATCTGAGCTTCGACAAAATGACCGATCCGGGCCTTCGCCATCACCGGAATCGTCACTGCCGCCATAATGTTGGTGATAATCTCCGGGTCGGACATCCGGGCCACGCCGCCCTCCGCCCGAATATCGGCCGGAACCCGTTCCAACGCCATTACGGCTACAGCGCCGGCTTCTTCGGCGATTTTCGCCTGCTCGGCAGTGGTGACATCCATAATCACGCCGCCTTTGAGCATCTCCGCCAAACCGCGTTTTACTTTAATTGTTGCTGTTTCCATAACTACCATAACCTCCACCAATTGTATCGCCATTTTAAACAAGCCATTAATCCCAGAAAAGATTGGTTATCACTTTATTTTACCGCAACTCAAAACAGGCTGCAACTAATTTTACGTTAAATTATTGCGGCAGCCGTTTTTAAAAATTATCATTCTAAACTTACCGGCAATATTTTTTTACATCATTATAAATCGCCGCGGCGAAATCATGGAATTCTCTTGCATCCTCCAATGTCGGTTTACCGTTGGGAAGCAGTCCAAGTTCACCGGGGTAACGAGACTCTTCCTTACTCAACCGGCTCATAAAAGACGAACCCCTTTGTTCATTATTTCTCTCGAAAACGAACTGTTTATTTCCATGAATCTCTCATGCATCAGTTTGGTATGCACAATCAAATCCACGGGATATTTGATTCGAAAGTCGAGAAGCCGCTGTGAATACACAAGCCGCAAATTACTTTTTTCCCTCCAGGTATGCGGTATACGATCATCTTTGGTGACAATATAAAGATCAATATCGCTATCTTCATTAGGCTCCCCTGCGGCATAACTGCCGAAAAGGACAACCATCTCCGGATCAAGGGGTTGGATCCTCGCGACGATTTCATTTTTCAAGTTTTCCGGGAGTTTCATGACGACCTCCTCGTCGATCCGTTCTTTCCTCAATCATATCTTAATTTTAGGAGAAGGGATTGACTGAATAATCCGTAAAATTCCTATTGATT
>JASFQO010000130.1:0-6543 GCA_050115405.1 Bacillota bacterium | reverse complement strand
TGACCGGACAATCCTTTTTAAATAGATGGCAATATTACGTATTTTAAGAAATAAAATGTTAAGATAACCTCAATTAAAAAATAAACGGAAGCGTATAGAGGGATACGCTAGCTTTCGCAGGAAGTAATCTTTTTAAAAACAAAATTTGAAAAGGAATTTATTACTGACTGTCGAAACCCATCTAAATAAGGAGATTGCAAAATACCCGGTCTCTATACTGACAATTTGGATAGGGGGCATAATAACGTGTGGGATTTTTTTATCAAAGGCGGAATAGTAATGTATCCATTACTATTTTGTTCCATATTGGCCTTAATTATTATAATCGAAAGAATTATTTTTTTCAGTCGTTTAAGTGAATGGGCGGATGAAGAATTACGGTTGTTCAAACTTTATATAGGTAAAGGTAAATGGGATGAAGTGCGGGTTATGGCAACTAAATGGCGTTCTCCGGTTGGGCGGGTAGTCGGCGTTGCCGTTAAACAACATGATTTGGAGCCGGACGGTTTGGAAGCGGCGATGCAATTAGCCGGAGAAATGGAAACGCAGCGCTTGCAACGCGGACTAGGAGTATTGGATACGATTGTAACGGCCAGTCCGTTATTAGGATTATTGGGGACGGTAACCGGAATTATCAAGTCTTTTACGGCCTTGTCGGTGACCGGAACTCAAGCTCCCCAGCTGAGTCTGGGTATTGCCGAAGCTCTTTATACTACCGCCGTTGGGTTATCGATTGCCATTCCGGCGCTTTTTTTCTTAAATTGGTTTTATGGAATCGCGGAAAAACAGGCGCAAAAGTTAACCGGCGGTAGCAGGGAAATTTTAAGAATCATTAGGCAAGGTTAGGTGGGTCGCATGGAATTTAAAATTAAGCGCAGATCGCGAAAGATTGAGATTGTTCCGATGATCGATATCATGTTTTTCATGTTGGTCTTCTTTATGCTTTTTGCCACTTTTGAAAAGGCAAAAACCGGGATCGAAGTTGATGTGCCGAAAACGGTTAATATTGGGGAAAGCAACCAAAATACCATGGTGATCAGTATCGACCGTAACGACCGGGTCTTTTGGGGAAAAGAACCGGTGAGTCTCGAACAATTACAATTGTATGTGCGCGAAAAATTAAGAAAAGATGCTGCGGCCCGTTTTGTGATCAAACCCGATGCGCAAGTACGGTACGAAAAATTAATTGCTGTGACCGATTCCCTGGCGAGCGAAGGGGTGTTTAAACCGTTGTGGGGTGTGGATCGGCAACAGATGCCCAATGTTACCGACGAGGCTGGGCCGGCTGATTAGGAGTGGGATGATGACCTTAAGTGAACGGAGATATTATCGTATTGCCACCGGATTGTCAATATTGCTGCATGTGGTATTGTTCTTCTTTGCTTTACCCAAATTCGGCTGGTTTGGTCCGGTCAATCAGATGGAAATGGTCTCCGCCGGGATCGTTGAGTTAAATCCGGGAGCGCCCGACTCAGTCCCGGATTTGGTATCCAAAACAAGTCAACCGGCCGTAGCTCCGGACGGGCCCGAAATTATGGCATCCAAGCCTAAGCCCAAGCCTAAGCCCAAGCCTAAGCCCGAGTCTAAGAAGCCCAAACCCAAACCTAAGCCTAAGCCAAAACCAAAACAAGTGACGCCGGTTAAGCCGTTAAAACAACCGGTGGCGCCGGTGAAAAAAATGAAAAATCCCCCTAAACAGCAGAGGGTTCAACCAGTGGAAAAGCTTGCGGACCAAAAAAAGGCGAAGCCCAAAGAGCAACCTCCGGAAGAAGCAGTCGCCAAACCAATAGAAAAAACAACAGAAAAACCGGAAGAAAAAGGCGCGGAAGCGCCGCGCCGCGAGGCGGAAACCCTGCCCCAAACGGAACGGGGGAAAGATCGAAAGACGCCTCAATCTGATGACACTCAAAGCGGCGCCAAAGATGAAAAGGGCAGACCCGAAGCCAGTGGCGGGAAAACTCCGGTCGCCCAAAATTTGGGTTCCGGTGAAAATATGTTGGCTTCCGGAATGAGCAGGCCGTTTTATTATCCGAAAGACGCCCGTAATGAAGAGAAAGAAGGCGACGTCCTTTTGCGGATCTTGCTTGAAAGCAACGGCGGCTTGGAAAAATTGGTCCTGCTTCAGTCAGCCGGCGACTCGCGGTTGGACAATGCCGCCCAAAAATATATTCGGCGTTATTATAAATTTAAGCCGCATCAGGAAAAATACTTTGTTGACCTGGTAGTGAGTTTTAAACTCAATAGCGAAGCACCACAAATCAAGTTTTTAAATTCGGAAACCCGGCCTTAGGAGGATAAGATGCGTATTAAGTTTTGTTTTTGGACGTTAATATTTTTATTGCTCTTGGGAGGCTGGTACGTCGTCCGGGGTGAAAACGGCGATTTGTTAAACATCACCAATAAATATGTTAAAATTTTCATCAACAATACGCCTGAGGAGACGGGGCGTTTTGCGATTGATGTGACGGCAGGTGATCCCAACCGGGATGATGACAATCATAAACCGTTAATTTATGGTCATCCCAAGCCCTGGACCTCTTATACCACGTTGCGGATTAACAATGAAAACTATGTCTTCGGTAAAGCCACCACTACCAAACGGCCGGGCAGAAAACTGCCGGGTGGAGAAATTATTGATCCGCCCTATATTAACGACAACCAAATTATTATGAAATGCCAATATGGCACGATAGTGGTTGAGCAAATTCTGGAGATCACCAAAAGCCCCAGTACCGGCGCAATGGACACCGGTAGAATTAAATATATTATCAATAATACCGGTGCAGTTGCGGCGGAAGTGGGATTGAGGGCGGCCTTTGACACCCTGGTGGGGGATAATGACGGGGCCCCCTTTCGCCTCGGCCAACATGAAATCACTTTGGAAACTGCTTTAAACCGTGAAGAACTTCCCGATTTTTGGCAAGCCTTTGATTCGCTGGACAAACCGTCCGTGATTGCTCAAGGGACCTTAAAAGGCGGCGACGTTACCACTCCGGATCGTCTGATCTTTACAAATTGGGGCAAGGCCGCCGATTATCCGTGGGAGATTCCCTTAGAACCGGGGGCGCCCTTTATGCGGACCGGTGAAGACGAGCTGGATAGCGCCGTGGCGATGTTCTGGGCGCCGCAAGCGATTCCTCCCGGCTCCCGGCGGGTTATTACGATGTATTACGGCTTGGGAGGAGTAACTTTTGCGCCCGGCAACACTTTTTTAGGGATTTCCGCGCCGGCTGATGTGCAATATTTGGGTCCCGACACCCGCAGTTATACCATTGTCATGTATATGGAGCATCGGGGCGAGGCCAAGGCCAGAAAGGTAACTGTCAATCTTGATTTACCGGCCGGTTTGAGTTTGGTTTCCGGCAAAGCGCAACAGATAATGGCGGAACTCGATCCGGGAGTTACCAAACAGATTGCCTGGGAAATCAAACCGGACGGGCTCTATTGCGGCGCTTCCAGTTTTCAGATTCGGGTTACCGGGGAAGGACTGGAGTCCAATCAAGTTACCCGCAAGATCAACATCGCCGGACTGGTTGCCTTGGGAGGAACCCTGAATCTGCCCAAGCTGAAAGTGACCGCCAATCAATTGGAACCCAATCCGATTCCGGTTAAATTAAAATTGCGCAATTTGGACGCGCTCATGGCTTATGATTTAAAAGCGGTCTTAAGCTGTGAAACCGGATTAACGATTGCTGACGGCGATCAGGAAACCAGAAATCTTTCCGACCTTGATCCGGCCAAAGAAGCTGCCCTTACCTGGATGGTTAAGCCTTTGGCGCATGTTTCCAACGGTTTCTTTAAAATTGTAATCACCGGCGCCAATACCATGCCGCTTGAGGTTCCGGGGAGGATCGCTATTCCGGTTTTGACGCCCAGCATTGATTTTTCAAATCCCGGCATTTTAAAACCCGGACAAGTCTTTTATTTGGATGTTAACGCTTTTAACTTGGCGGGCACCAGAGAATTCAGTCTCGACATCAAGTATGACCCCACCCAAATCCGTATGGTATACATATCGCGCGGCACGTTTGGAGTGGAAGCGAATGGGCAAATGGGTGAATGGTCCGGCGGGACGATTAATGTCAGAAAAGGAAGAGTTACTATGATCGCCGGGAAGCGACGGTCGCCGCTCAATTGGATACGGACTACTTTAGCCAGACTTAATTTTGTAGCGGTTGGTTCCGGTAAGGGAGTAGTGACCATCGAGCAACTGGTATTAAAGGACGCCAAAGGTAACCGGATTTCTTATCAAATAACCCCGCAAAAATACGAAATAACGGAGGAGAAAAAATGAACGTTAAGCTGAAACGGGTAACGATGTTGTTAGTATTGGGTTTAGTAGTGGCCTTAATGTCCACCGCGGCAGCCATGGCGGCGGAGCCGAAGGATGTACCGGCCGACCATTGGGCCTATCAGGCGGTAAAACAATTAATCGACCAGGGTTATCTGCAATTATATCAAGACCAGACCTTTCAGGGCAATCAACCGGTTGATCGCTATACTTTGGCGACAGTCGTGGCCAAGATCTTAAATGATATTGCTTCCGGCGGTGTTGGCACGAACCGGAACGATGTCAAAATCTTACGGGAATTAACTAATGAATTGCGTCAAGAATTGGTCAAAGTAATCTCCGACAGTAGTACATACTCAAAGAAAACCGAAGAAATGAAACGAAGCGATTTAGTCATGAGAGAAGACTTGATTCGGACCAATCTGGCGGTGCAAAGCATCAATTCGGAGCAGTTGGCGATGCAAGCGGAGCAGGCGGAGTTGCAAAAAGAAGTGCAACAAATTGTCAATGATTTAACCGCCCTGGCGCAACGTGTCACAGAAGTTGAAAAGGAAATTACCAAGCTGAAGGCGGAAAATAAGAAACAGAAGCTTTACCTGATTGTCGCCATCGTCTTAGGTTTGGCGGGAGCGGCGAATTAGAAATTGAAGTAATATTTAACTAAATTACGCATAACTTACCTCCGAAAGGGGGTTTTTTTTTGAGTAAGGCACCAAATCAATGCGGCGCGGCGATCCTTTTCTGGGCGCAAATCATGAGCGACCATGCCCGTTTTATCAAAGAGGCGCTGCAACCTGACAATCCCAACCAATTATTAATCGTCGTCAATATGAATAATATCTGGGAACGATTGGGACACAAACTGAAGAATATCGCGGAGGTTGGACCGGAGTTGGGCGAAGAGATTTTGGGCGTCGCCTTGAGTTTTCGCGAATTGCAACGCGAGTTGCTGGGAGCGGCTTTGCGGCGCCTCCCGATAACCGCTTTACCGCCGACTTTCTATAATCACTTATTAAACGAGCTGGAAGAATTGTTGCTCACCTTAAGTGAAATTCGTTCTTCCGAAGATAGTGTGATAAATCACAATGTCCTGCGCCATCATTTGGTCTGGGTAAGCGATACGGCGGGGCATGCCGCATTGATCGGGAGTAAGCTGGACCAGGCGGAAACAATGTATCGCGAAGAAGCCAAAGCCTTTGAAAATGCTTTTAGTAAAATGTATCTGAAAACAGTCGAACTGGCCGGTTATTACCGTAGCGACGCGGCGGCGGTTGCCCCGGTTTTATTGCGTTTTAACCGCCAGATCATGGAGTTGCTACACGAATTTCTTAATTATTTGGCCGAATTGAAAGAAGGCCTTGACCAACTGCACATTCTTGGTACTCTTAGCAGTTTGCTGGTAGACCATATGATCCGGGAGGAGAATTATTATTTACAAGTCATTAATCAGGAGGTTAATAGTTAATAATAAAAAAAGCCGTCGCCGGCTTTTTTATTTCAGGGATTGCAGTTCTTCCGATAATTGTTGCAATTCCTTGCTAAGTTGTTTGAAACGTTGAATAATTTCCGTCCGACGATTAGGAGCCGGGATCGGCTGAGGGAGATTTTGCTTAACTTTGACGGCAGGTTCCGGCAAGACGGTTAATTCAGGCAGGTTATTATCCAGACGGTCCAAAGCTTCACTCACGGTATTGCCCAGCGCCACTTGATTTTGATAGACCATGACCACTTTTTTTAATTCCGCCTGTTTGGTCTGCTCGGATTCGATAAAGAGCGGCTTGAGATAGAGAATGGAGTCTTCAATCGGAATAATTAACAGATCGCCCCATAACACCCGGGATTGATTTTGATTCCACAACGTGATCAACTGGGAAATTGTCTGATCTTGGTTAATCCTGCTGTCAATCTGCGCCGGACCGTAAATGTTTTGGTCTTTGGGCAAGGTGTAAAGGGTGAGTTCGCCATAGCGCGGCGCATCGCAACGGGCGATCAGCCAGGAACTGAGATTTTGTTTGTTGCGCGGCACAAAAGGCTGCATCATGACAAATTCACTCCGGTCGGCGCCGGGTAATTTTAAAGTGACATAATAAGGGGTAAACTTTTCCCGCTCATTATGGACAGGGATATCCCAATTGTCTTCTTGCGCAAAAAAGGTTTTAGGATTAGTCATATGATATTGGGTCAATAGTTCACTCTGAATAGTCATCAGGTCTTCCGGATAACGAAAATGACTGCGGATCTCCGGATCCAAG
>JASFQO010000129.1:0-6582 GCA_050115405.1 Bacillota bacterium | reverse complement strand
GTACTTATTTAAACTCCGACAATAAAAGAAAACATTTACCGTCCGGAAAATCGTGTGTAATCGTCACCGCCGGTTTCGATGAATCCAAAACTTTAGTATTTGAAGATAATTATACTTTTGCCCAAACCGGTTCGAACGGTTCGACCATCACAATTAACATCGAGGATATGAAGGGCGCCGCTTATTTATCATTTGTAACTGAAATTTCGTTAGACGCAACCTTTGACGATCTTTCTTCATGGTCGTATGCGTCCCGAGACAATATGATTATGGCGCCTGCTCTCCGCACCTTGATCAATGACACCAAGACCAACTTATTCGAGTCCAATATTACCGAAGTGACATTTACCGACTTGAAAATAATCAAAGATACCAAATTTACCAAAAATATTACAGAAATGATTAAAAGATATTGCTCTAAATCCAACATTAAGCTGGCTCAGTAATTATTAAAAAGGACAAGCCACCCTGTAAAACGGGTGGCTTGTCCTTTTTTAAAATGAATTAAAAAACCCGTCGATTGACGGGTTATTTTCCGGATTTACGTTTTCTTGCTGCCTCAGACTTCTTTTTCCGCCTTACGCTAGGCTTTTCATAATGCTCTCTTTTACGAATTTCAGCCAAAATACCAGACATCTGGCATTGGCGTTTAAAACGTCGTAATGCGCTATCAAGAGTTTCGTTTTTACCAATTTTTACTTCAGTCGCCACAAATTTCCCTCCCCTCCACTGCTTTCCTCAAGTGACTCCGTCCGCAGTGTTCGGTTCGAAAGTCAAAATCACATCATATTATTTTACAATAAAATAGCGAATCTTGTCAATTATCAACCGGGCGGCCAATTCAACTTACGATTGGCTAAAACATGAAAATGCAAATGAGGAACAGCCTCACCTGCATCTAAACCACGATTAATCACTACCCGAAAACCACTGTCAGCCAACCCTAAATCTTGGGCCACCTTTTGAAGCGCCGCCAACAAATTTACCGCAATCTGATTATTCAACAATTCGGGATCACAAATATTAGCAATGTGTTGTTTAGGGATAACCAATAAATGAGTAGGCGCAACCGGATTAATATCTTTAAAAACCAAAATGGATTCATTTTCATAAATCACATCAGCCGGTAACTCTTTACTAACAATTTTACAAAAGATACAATCGGACACGAACAATCTCTCCTTTTATATAAATTTATTCGACATCTCGATTTTAGATTCCTTCAAAAATTTTCGATTAATCAACAATCTTTCCGATTAAATTATCACCGACGATCTCCCTCACCCTAACTCGATCGATAATATTCCTTAAGTTCCGTCTGCTCTCCACGGCAACGCGAAGATATTCGCCGGTTAGCCCCTGCCAGCGCTGCGCGTCGGCTTCTTCAAACAAAACCGTAACTGTTTCCCCCAGAAATTGGCGCCGATAGTTGGCCCCGGTTTTCGCGCCGATTGCACTGAGCCGTTTACTCCGTTCTTCTTGAAGCGTCCGGGGGACCCGATTGGGAAATTTCGCCGCCGGGGTGCCCGGACGCGGCGAATACCGAAAAACATGCATTCGGGCAAAAGCCATCCTGGTAATAAAATCACAGCCGGATTCAAAATCAGCTCCGGTCTCGCCCGGAAAACCCACAATTAAATCCGTGCCAATTGCCAACCGTGGGTTATTCTTTCTTAAATTTTCCATCAATTCACAGTAATATGCAAGATCATAATTACGATTCATCATTTTTAAAATACGGTCACTACCGCTTTGCAAAGGAATGTGCAAATACTGACATACTTTAGGATGATTAACCACGGTCCGGAGCAACTCTTCCGTAAAATCAGCCGGTTCAATTGACCCCAGACGCAGACGAAAATCGCCCTCAATCGCCAAAAGCGCCGTCAGTACCGCACTTAAAGTCACTCCCGTATCTTTACCGTAAGCCCCCAAATGAATCCCGGAAAGCACAATTTCCTTGAAACCCGCCTGCAACAAAGAGTGAAATTCGCAAATAACCTGACCAAGCGGCATACTCCGTACTTTACCTCTGGCGTAAGGAATCACACAGTAGGCGCAAAACTGCTCACAACCTTCTTCGATTTTTAAGTTGGCGCGCGTACGTTCCCCGGCCAGACCTACCGGCATCCCAACCCAATCCCCTAAATCGTTAATATTACCGACTTGCACTATTTGTTGCGGTCGGGCCAATATACTCTCCACTAATTGGACCATTCGCGGCCGGTCCGCCATGCCCACTACCAAATCAACTCCCGGGATGGCGGCAACCTGCTCCGGGGCAACTTGAGGATAGCAACCGGTTACGACTACCAGACGCGGATGATAGCCTACAGCCCTGTTAATCATCTGCCGTGATTTGCTCTCCCCCACCTTGGTAACGGTGCAGGTATTAATAACATAGATATCCGCCCCCGCTTCAAATGGCGCAATCTCATAACCGCGTTCCCGAAAAAGCCGGGCCAGACTATCCGTATCATTCTGATTAACTTTACAACCTAAAGTATGAAAGGCAACTCTCATTTATTTCTCTCCCGGATCGTCAGGTCATCATTTTTTGGAGAAAAAGCCAGCCAGCCAAGGAGTATGGGAAAGGCCACCAATAAAGTTAGTAAAATGAGCCCTCCTAATCGCCAACCATAAGGATAAAGCCAGTAAAGGAGGAACAAAAAATTGAGAAACCCCATCCGTACTCCCACTCCGGTCCGCGACCAACTCGGAATTAAACGGGCAATAACGCGCAACAGGCATAGTTCCAGCACTAATAAAAAAGTCCAGGCAAAACGATTGTATTGCTCAATTTCAAACCGGCCACACAATTTAAGTTTGAAAAAAAGCAGCAAGGTTATTAAAAAACCGGCAAACGTCCACAGCGAAAAAACCACAACTTCTTTCCAACCAATCCGGGGAGGGTTATTATTAAGGTCCTGGCGCCAGTTAGGCTCAATATCGAAAAAGGCGGCGCAAATCCAAATACCGATCAACAAACCGGCCGCCGGCAACGGTGGCGCTATTAACACCATCAGGAAGGACAAACCCCAATTTTTAGCCGAAGTCCATTTGGTGAGCAATTGCCATCCGACCCCAACCAACAATGAAGCGACAAAACCCCAGCCGTTATTCATCCGCCTAATCCTTTTCTATAAGTTTAACCTCCATCGCCTGAAATCGGTTATTCAAATAAATTGAGCGTCCCAAACCATTGTCATAAGGAGCCCAATCCGTTATAGCTTCCTGCCCCCGCATTATGGCTAAAAATTTGGCAATATCCGCATCCATGTTATCGGCATGATGTAAAATACAAGCTTCCACAGTGAGCGGTTCAATTGGCGACCCCCATTCGATGAGGCCATGATGACTAACTAAGAGATGGATTAAATTATTCCGCAGCCGCGTCTGATATTCCGGAGTAAAAGCGGCACCAAGCTCTGTCAACGCCCCTTCCACCATCTGGACGCCTAAAACTATGTGTCCGATTAGTTTACCCTCATCAGTCCCGGTAAATCCTTTCCCAATTTGATACGTCCGCGTCTTGCCGATATCGTGTAAAATTGCTCCGGTGATCACCAAGTCACGATTGGCCGCCGGATAAAAACCGGCCGCCGCTTCGCACAGCCGCGTCACTCCGACGGTATGTTCCACCAATCCCCCAATATAAGCATGGTGCCGTTTCAAACCTGCCGGCACGCGTAAGAAATGCGCCGTAAAATCCTGGTCGGAGAAGAAATACTGTAAGACTTGCTTTAAGCCGGGTTCCCGGACCGAAGTAATCAACCGCTGCAACTGTTCCCAATAACCGGCCAGCTCGCCCGGGGCATGAGGTAAAAACTCCCGATAATCGATCTCCTCTTCGGGGACCACGCGAAAAACAGTCGTGTTTCGGGCATCCCAATCCAGTTGGAGTTGCTCTTTATATAACTTGGGCGTCAACTGCCGCAATTCAATCACTTCACCCGGGGCTAATTTCTGAAACAATTCTTGGGAGGCGTTCCAGATTTTAACTGCGACTTCTCCGGTAGCATCGCCAATTTTCATGGCGATGTAGTTTGTCCCATTTTTTGCCGCCCGCAGTTGATTGTCCATAATCATAAAAAAGCCTGACAAGGGCTGATTAGCAATAATCTCTTTCACCTGCATTGATGAGAATCTCCTTTTTTAGTCCTAATTTAACGGTCCTGGCCCTAACTTTTCTGCCGCGCCACAGCGCAAAAACGAATAAAAATTAATTTTAACTGTACACTGTCAACTGTCCACTGTCAATTTTTAAAATTAACCCCAAATACTGCGCCAATGCCAATAAATCAGCCGCATTATGAGTTAAAATCGGTTCAATCCAACAACGTTCGCCCGTATCCAGAAAACGGAGATAATGTTCCGGAGCTTCGGACCCGGGCAAGTCATCCCGGCGCTTTTGACCCAACAAACAGCATTCCACCGTTACCAAACGGCAATCCGGCAATACCGGTCGATAACGCCGCCGCGTATATTTGAGTAAATCCAGGTGAAAAGCGTCAAACCGGTCATCCTGACCATTTGCCCGCAGCCGCCCTTTTAAATAAGGTATGTCAAAACTACGTCCGTTATAACTGACCAACACGCCCAGATTGCGCCAAGACGGGGCCAATTCCGCCAAAATCGCCGCTTCCTCAGTATAATCGCGCGCCAGATATTGACGAATAATCCCCGTGCCATTTTCAAAACGTAAAGTGCCAATGAGAAACACCGGATACATATAAAACAAGCCGAGCGTCTCAATATCGAGAAACGTCATCTCTTCCGGAGCAAAAAAACCCAGCAACTCCAGGTCGGCGGCGCCATATTGCTCCAGGCGCCGCACTTTTCGGGCGCCAATCGCTTGTAAAATTTCAGCGGCCGCCTTCCGCCAGCGGGAATGGCTTAATAAATCTTCCAGAGTTTGATAACCATCCGCCCGCAGCTTGGCGGCTGTTACCTCACCAATTCCGTAGATTAACCGGATATTACGGGCAATTAGCGTCCGGTCCGGAAATGTATAGACGATTCCCGGCGTCCGGCTTTCGATTAACTCGCAAACTCCGTCCGTATTCCGAACTTCCCGCCGGTCCGTCCGTTGCAGTTGTTTTTGCCACTCCAATACCGCCCAATTATCCATAACGTCTCCTCAATAACGGGGGATTAGCGCCCGGCCATGCCGGGCAACCTTCCTTATGATTCTTCCTTTTCTGTGGTTTTGTTTGGGACGCTGTCGGCCCGGGCGTGGTTTAGTCCTCGGTGTCCTCGTCAATCTCAATTTGAATCTTAACATTGTTCGTGGCCACAAAGCTTTTATCCTGCAAATTAATCCGGGTTTCTTCGCCGCGGACGGTCTCGCCTTTAACCCGTTTCAAATCGACATGACCACGAAAGATCAACTCTTCAAGAGCATCTCTATAGATTATTTGGTCGGCGCCGCCCTTAAAATCTTTATGTTGAAAATAACCCTTGGTAGCAGTAAAATTTTTGGTTTTGGTTTCCAAAAAAAGTTCCGTACTGCGCAAAGTGAACGGGTCCTGCTTCGCTTTCTTTTGCGTGGCTTGGGAAGCTTTCCGCCGCATTACGACATTACCCCGAAAACGCCCCGACTTCTTACGCAAGTTGTAATCCAAAGCATCCGCCTCAACCGTCCCGTCGCTATTTTCCAGCTTAACATGGCCTTCAAAGGTTGCCTTCTTTTTGGGACCATTATCAATCGTTGCCTTTTGAGTAGTGATAATGGTTGAACCTTGAACAATCCGGACATTGCCCTCCAGATAAATAATTTTTTTCTCAGTATCGCCCCGGATCGTATCGCCCGTTGCCTTGACCGGTTCCTCGGCAGCGGACGCCCGCCCTATTAAACCAAAAAACAACAGTAGCAGCAACATCGGCATTAATTTGGTTTTCATAGGTTTATAATAATTCCTCCCGGTTCAATCAGTTGATAACTTTCGGTCTTTAAATTAAAGATCAAGGCTTTGGTAGTTACCACATCCTCATTTTGGGTGAGCCGGACATCGCCCTCCAGCTTAATCTCTTCCTTGTCAATTTTCATACTCATTTTTTGCGCCCGGACCAGCGTATGGGGACCGGTCAGTTTGACCGGGTGTTCACAAGTGAGTTCCTGGGTGGCATAACGCATCACTACTTCCCGGGTGACGAACTGATATTGGTCGACCCAGACCACCAGCTTTCCCCCCATATACAGATTGGACCACGATTTTTCCCAACGCGCCCAACCGGCCTTAAAGGTAGCCCGTTTGCCCTTAACCGAAAAAATCACCCCGGAATTGATATTTTTAAAATAAATGATATTTTGATCCTTGGACTGCCAAATATGGTCGGCCTCAATCTCCCAAACTTTTTTTTGGTTATTCCAGCCCACCAATTTAGTTTGGTAAAGATTTTCACCCCAAACCGCCGACGGGGTCGAAGCCGGGACCGAAGGGACCGGTTTGGGGGCGGCAAATTGTTTATAGAGTTCATCCCACCAACCGCCCAACCAGCCCAATCCTAGAACTCCAACAACCATTACCAATTTAATTAAGAGATAACCGTTATATTTCAATTTGTGTACCACCTGTACAA
>JASFQO010000128.1:0-6616 GCA_050115405.1 Bacillota bacterium | reverse complement strand
TCCGTCCCATGAAAGACGGGGTGATTGCCGACTTTGACGTGACTGAAAAGATGTTGCGCTATTTTATTAATAAGGCCGGCAAAAATGTGGGGGTTTTATCGCCGCGGGTGATCATCGGAGTCCCTTCCGGCGTGACCGAAGTGGAAAAGCGGGCGGTGATGGATGCCGGGTTGCAGGCGGGGGCCAGGGAAGTTTTTTTAATTGAAGAACCGATGGCGGCGGCGATCGGCGCCGGTTTGGCAGTGGAGGAACCGACCGGGAATCTGATTGTCGATATTGGCGGCGGAACTACGGAAGTAGCGGTTATTTCCTTGGGCGGCATCGTTTCCAGCCGTTCGATCCGGGTGGCCGGCGATGAAATGAACGAGGCGATCGCCCATTATATCAAAAGACATTACAATTTAATGATTGGGGAACGCACCTCCGAAGATATTAAAAAGGAAATTGGTTCCGCCTATCCGGAAACCCAGAATGAAACGATGGAAATCCGGGGCCGGGACTTATTGACGGGACTGCCGAAAACGATTGTGGTTACCGGACAGGAGATCCAGGCGGCGTTGTCCGAACCGATTTCCAGTATTGTCGAAGCGGTCAAAATGACTTTGGAACGGACTCCGCCGGAATTAGCCGCAGACATTCTTGATAAGGGAGTGGTCATGTCGGGAGGCGGTTCATTGCTAAAGGGGATTAACCGTTTATTAGCGGAAGAGACCGGGATGCCGGTCCAAATCGCCGAAGATCCTTTAACCTGTGTCGCCCGGGGTACCGGAATCGCCTTGGAACGCAATTATCATGATTTTCGGCGCGGGGTATTGATCTCCAATAAAAAGATGGCATGAAAAGGGTGGCCTTGATTTGCTGCAATTAATGAAAAATAAAAAGTTTATATTATTTTTTGGGGTGATTTTTCTCTTAATCACCTGGGTGATGTTTGTGACTTCCCAAGGCCGTAAAAAAGAGAGTAAAGTGGAGTATTTCCTAAACAGCGCGATTACCCCGCTCGAAAAGATCTTTAGTTTTTCCAGCAAGACGACGAGTGACAGTTGGAAGACCTTGGTTGAATTGGGCCGGTTAAAGGTCGAGAATGAGAAATTACGGACGGAATTGAACTTACTAAAGGCCCGGCAGTTAAGTTACGCCAATTTGGAGCGGGAAAACGAACATCTGCGCAATGCCTTGCAATTTGAGAAAAATCAGATTGACGATTTGATTTCAGCTGAAATCATTGCCGTGAATCCGAGTAACTGGAGTTATACTTTTCTGATTAACAAAGGGTCGCGACACGGTATTAAAAAAGGCTTGGCGGTGATTTGCCCCGAAGGGGTCGTCGGGCGGATCGGCGAAGTCAGAGGGGGCAGCGCTGAAGTTATTTTAGTTAATGACCCCCGGGAAGGAAATTATATCGGCGGGACGGTAAAACGCACCAATAGTATGGTCATCGTCCGCGGCGGCGGCGTTCGCGGGGAATGCGCCATTAATCCCGCTGTCGACAGTTATTTTTTCGATCTCAAAAAGAATGACATTATAACTACCAGCGACGCCAGTGAGAAATTTCCGAGTGGCGTCCCGATCGGCAAAGTCAGCGCGATTAACCGGGGTAACAATAAAATGGCCTATGAGGCCTATATTAAACCAACTGTTAATCTTAATAAGTTACAATTTGTCTATGTGGTCCGGATGATCAAGCGCCCGCCGGGAAAGATCAAGTATAACCCCCTTAACTATCCACCGGCTAAACCGGTAAAACCAACTGCAACTACCCCTCCAAATACCATGACTATGGCACCCGTACCTACGGTAACGGCTGAGTCTGCTTTGACGCCCATCAGTACGGTGAGTCCGGGAGGCCAATGATGCGGATCTTCTATTTGGCGTGCGGCGTGATCTTAAGCGTCGTCTTTCAGGCAACCTGGATCGCCCAATTACATTTGCCGGGAGAAATCAAACCGGACCTGGTTTTGGTGATTGTGATTACTTATGCTTTGTTAAAGGGACCATATGTCGGTATTAATATAGGGTTGTTCGCCGGGTTTTTTATGGACTTGGTCTCCGGCGGCATTATCGGCGGCGGTGTTTTGACTAAAATATTAGCCGGGTTATCAGCCGGAATGCTTGAAAAAACCATTTTTAAAGATAATCTGCTTGTCCCGACGCTGGCGGTCTTTTCGGGGACGATTCTCTTTGAAACCCTGAATTTGATAATCCGCCTGTCTTTTGGGGCTAATTTACATTTTTGGGAGATATTGTTTCGTGTCGTTTTTCCGATGGCGTTTTATAACGCAATTCTTGCACCGGTTATTTACCAGTTGCTTTATACAATGGAACGGGTAATTTCCGAAAGGACCAGTGATTTTTAATGGAGGTAATTCGGTGAAAGAGGATCTCATCAAGAATTTGGAACCGCGTATCAAAACTTTAAGCGCGATTGTCGTCGCCATTTTTTTTCTACTGGTTTTAAAAATTTGGTCTCTTCAAATTATGCAAGGCGCCAATAGTATGCTCAAGTCACGGCAAAATCAGACCCGGGTGATCCGGATCAATGCGCCGCGCGGTATTTTTTACGACCGGAACGGTAAAATTATGGTGTCGAGTCGTACGGCCCGGAATGTGATGGCGATCCCGGACGATGTGATCGATAAACCGGAAGTCATTAAACTGTTGAGTAAGATTTTGAGGATGCCGGAGAGGGAGATCCGGGCGAAATTAAAACCCGATCCCAAGAAGCCCAGCCATTATTCCTATCAATACGTGCCCATCAAAAAGGATGTTGACCCGAATACCATTGTGAAATTGTACGAAGCGAAAATGAACCTGCCCGGCGTTGAGGTTGACCCGGTGCCGTTGCGTTATTACGTTAATGGCGAGTTTGCCAGCCATTTGTTCGGCTATATTCGGGAGATCAATGACCGGGAGCTGGAAACTTTAAAAAATAACGGTTACCGTCTCGGGGACATTATTGGCAAAAGCGGTCTGGAAAAGACTTTTGAACCGTATTTAAAGGGAGTTGACGGGGGAATCATCTTTGAGGTCGATATTCATGACCGGCCCTTGCGGCGGTTGGAATACCGGGAACCGCAACCCGGCAACAATCTCTATTTGACGCTTGATTATAAACTGCAAAAAGCGGCGGAACAGGCCCTGGAAGCGCAGTTTCACTATCTGCAGGAGCATTCCAGGTTTAAAAAAGCCCAATCCGGACTGGTGGTAGCCCTCGACCCCCGTAACGGCGATATTTTGGCGCTGGTCAGCAAACCGGGGTATGACCCGAATGTTTTTGTGGGACCGATACCGCGGGAAGTGGCGAAACAGTTATATAACAATCCGTTAAAGCCCTTTATGAACCGGGTGTTGCAAGGAGAGTACGCCCCCGGGTCGACGTTTAAGCCCTTGACGGTCATCACCGCCTTGATGGAGGGCAAGGTGACCCTGGAAGACCGGTTTTATTGTAATGGGTATGATCCGATCTGGGGGAGAAGTTTTAAATGTTGGACGGTCACCAATAGTGTGAAAGTGCCGATTCATGGCGATCAAAATATTATTGACGGGCTCAAAAATTCCTGCAACATTGTGATGGCTGAATTAGGCCGGCGCGTCGGGCCTAATGCTTTGGCGCGTTATGCCCGCAATTTCCGGTTTGGCAAACCGACCGGGATCAATTTGGCCCCGGGAGAGAAAACCGGTTTTGTACCGGATACCGACTGGAAACGCCGGCGGTTCAAGGAAAGATGGTATCCTTTGGAAACGGCGCATTTTAGCATCGGCCAGGGATTTTTGACCGTGACCCCATTGCAGTTGGCGCAGTTTTACGCCGGAATTGCCAACGACGGCAGAATTTACCGGCCTCGGTTGGTTTCGAAGATCACCAATGCGAGTGGAGAACAGATCGTCGCCTATAAACCGGAAGTGCTGGCGGATTTGAAAATCGCGCCGGAAGCGAACGCCATTGTTAAACAGGGCATGGTGGAAGTAGTCTCGATTGGTACGGCGGCCAGTCTGTTTCGGGGGTTCCCCGTCGACCGCTATCCGGTGGCCGGGAAGACCGGGACCGCCCAAAAACCGCCCTATGACAGCAATGGCTTGTTTGCCTGTTTTGCCCCGGCCAATCATCCGGAAATTGTGGTCGCGGTGGTCGTGGAGCAAGGCGGCAGTAGCAGCGCGGCGGCGCCGGTGGCGCGGAAGGTTTTGGAGGCCTATTTTAACATTAAGTACCCTCGGCCCAAACCGCCGGCCGCCAAGCCGCCAACGGCCGAAGCGGCTGCAACCGGAACGGCTCGTCCGAAAACGCCCGGTGTGAGAGAACCCTCTCCGATTGCTACCGGTCAAACGGTTACCGAACCGGCGCCGGCGCCTCCGGAAGTGGAAGATTAGTTTACCGGCTCGCAAACCCCAAAATAAAACTTTTTGGCGAAGAACAGTACTATAAAAGGAGTTTCTTTGGTGAATCGCGAATGATAACTTAAGTTTCGATTGAAAATGAACCGGTACTATATATAGTCGTGATTGAAATGGAGAATCAGAAGATGGCAAATCCAAAAGAAGCGCAATTGGAATCTTCCTTGACTCGGACGGAGGCTGGAATTGTCTTTAAGGGATATCGTTCCGGATTAAGTTTGGTTATTCCGGAAAACGGCTCTTTTGAATTATTTTTACAAGAGTTGGAGGAGCATCTACTGAAAGCGCATAGCTTTTTTAAAAACGCCAAGGTCTCCGTACAGACGGGCCGCCGGATCCTAACCGGTGAGGAGCAGGCCAAACTGACCCAAATATTGCAAGAATACGGGCTTTTGCCGCAACAGGGCGCCGATCCGGCGGAACCGGCAACGGGCCGTAAATTTAAAAATCTTGCCCAACCGGAAAAAATCGGGAAAGCCGCAAAGACCGATTTTGGCGATACGATTACCATCAAAAGGACGGTGCGTTCCGGACAAAAAGTCCAATTTGAAGGCAATCTGTTAATTATTGGTGATGTCAATCCCGGAGCGGAAGTAGTGGCCGGCGGCGATATTGTGGTGTTGGGAAAATTGCGCGGGATTGCTCACGCCGGAGCCAATGGCGATGAGACCGCCCAAATTTTTGCGTTGCAGTTGAATCCGGTCCAGATTCGGATTGCCGGTATTTTTACCCGGGATTCCGACCGTACGAAAGGATTTAAAATTAAAAATAAGGACTTCAGTCCGGAAGTAGCCCGGATCAAAGATAACTTAATTGTGGTGGAACATTATCAGTAATCAGGCTTCAAGTGAGGTTGACTTAAAATTTGGTGGTTTATAAGGAGGTAGTTTGATGCCAGGAAAAGTAATAGTGGTAACTTCCGGCAAAGGGGGCGTTGGCAAGACTACGACCAGCGCCAATATTGGTATGGGCTTCGCGGTCCGGGGGCGAAGAGTGGCGCTAATCGATGCGGATATTGGATTACGCAATTTGGATGTGGTATTAGGATTGGAGAACCGGATCGTTTTCAATTTGATTGATGTCATTGAAAAGAACTGTAAAACCCGGCAAGCTTTAATTAAAGATAAACGTTATGACAAGTTGTTCTTGTTGCCGGCGGCGCAGACCAAAGAGAAAGACGCGGTCAAACCGGAACAAATGATTGAACTCTGTGATGAATTGCGCTTGGATTTCGACTATATTTTAATTGACTGTCCGGCCGGAATTGAGCATGGTTTTAAAAATGCCATTGCCGCGGCGGATGAAGCGTTGATCGTTACCACCCCGGACGTTTCCGCCGTCCGGGACGCCGACCGGATCATTGGTCTTTTGGAAGCCCATGAAATTCAACATAAATTTTTGATTATCAACCGGGTCCGGCCGGAAATGGTCCGGCGGGGCGACATGATGAGCGTCGAGGATGTTAAAGATATTTTGGGGATTATACTCAAAGGAGTGATTCCTGATGATCCGACTATTATTGTTTCGACGAACCGGGGCGAGCCGTCGGTAACGGATCATTCTTCCCGGGCCGGCCAGGCCTATCGGAATATCGTCGCCCGTTTGGAGGGTGAATCGGTCCCGCTGATGTCCATGGACTATGATTTGAGTTTTTTAGAAAAACTGAAGCGGTTGATTATCAAATAAGGGTAATGCAATTAAAGGGCGCGTTTTTCACCCTTCCTCCCGCGCCTTTCGGATTGGCGTTGTAACAAGTATTGAGGAGGTTTTGGCATGGATTTCATCAGTAAATTTTTTAAAGAAGATGCTCCGGCCAGCAAGGATGTGGCGGTGGAACGTTTGCGGCTGGTATTGGTGCATGACCGGGCCCGCGTATCCGAGGGTTTGATGGAAAGTTTGAAAGAAGATTTAATTGAAGTGATCTCCAAATACATGGAGATCGACGATGCGGCAATGGAGGTCAATTTGGACTCCAGTGAGCATTCGGCCGCTTTGGTCGCCAGCATACCGGTGAAACGGATTAGACGGTAATTTACTATATAAATATTTAAGTTGATTTTGGTATTTCGTCGGGAGGCGTGAAAAAATTGGACCGCCGGGTATTGAAAAATCTTGATTTTGCCCTTTTAGCCGCTGTCGGATTGTTGGTGGTGATTGGGTTAACGATGGTTTATAGCGCCTCGCACGCCAAAGAATATTTGAACGGCGGCGACTCGTTTTTATT
>JASFQO010000127.1:0-6647 GCA_050115405.1 Bacillota bacterium | reverse complement strand
AGCTCATCACGGACGTTCTCCATAAAAAACTGACTGCGGGGATCCTGAAACACCACTCCCATCAGCCCGGCGCGTTCCTCGGGTAAAAAAACGGCGGGGTTTTTCGCCCCGATGCGTACTTCACCGGTCAGGCTGCCTGGATAAAAACCGGGAGCCAATCCGTTCACCAGGCGTAAAACAGTACTCTTGCCGCAGCCGGAACGGCCGCACAGCACCACACATTTACCTGCCTTTACGGAAAGATTGATATTCGCCACACCGGTCTCGCTCTCATTTGCTCCGTCCTCAGTCCCATAACGAAAGCTAACTCCGTTCAGTTTAACCATCGGCCCAAACCTCCCATCCCGTAGATCGCCGCCCCCAATAAAGCATACAGCCCCACCGTCATTATATCCGCGGCCTGAAAACCCACAAAATGAAGCGAGGTCCGGCGGCACTCGCACTCAATCCCCCGCAGTTCCGCGGCGGAGGCTAGTTCCGTCGCCAACTTCAGACACCGCACGACCAGCGGCAGCAAAAAACATTCATAGGCCATTACCGGATGCAACCATATGCTGTACCAGCTGGGGAAAATGCCCTGGCCCTTATGCCGTCGCGGATTGCTTGCATTTCCTGAAAAACGACGGGAAAAAAGCGGACCAGGATGCATAACATAACCAAAACACCTTGCGGCGCATGCATTTTCTGATACGCGCATAACAAAGCGCTGGGCGATGTGTCGACCAGCGCGGCGCCGATCATCACCATGGGAATCATTTTAAAAAAAGCATATATTAACGATGCTAAAGTTGCCAGACCATTGGCGAGTGAAACCACAAACAATAGTCGGAGCAAGATATAAACTCCGCCGTATAGTAAAGCTTTTTTCATTAAGCGGTTCAAGAGCAGATAAACGCCGCTAAGCAACAACAGCAAATGTGACTGCCAATCCCCCCCGGTCAATAAAGAAAGCAGGCTTGCCAAAAGAAGTATCGCCAAATGGGTCCGGGGATCGTAGCCCTTCATATCAGCTTCGCCTTTCGCACATGCTTTTTAAGGAACCGGTTCCCGAGCAGACAGCCCGCCAAGGCGCCGGCGGCGCTAATCGCGCACATCAGAATAATCAACGACGGCGTGCCGTAGTAATGCAGCATCAGTTGGAGTTTCTCCGGTGAAAAGCTTGCTCCCATGGCGGCCAGATATTGGCGGCGGAAAAAAAACAGCGGCACTACTCCACTAAGCGTATATGAAACATAAAACGCCGTATAGCCGAACGCATTGCGCAGGGAATTTTTATACGCACCCTTCCCCCACATCAACAGCTCACAAAGCACGCCGCAGATAATAATGGTCGGCGCATAATACACATATCCCAGCAACAGGAGGAACCCACCCAAAATTAACCCGGTATAAAACAATATCCCTTTTTGATTGATCTTATTAGCCATCACCAGGAAAACCGGGCCGTTAATCAGCGCGGCGACCCCCACCGCCGCCAGATAGGAACCAACCGGCGTAAAAAGCGCCGTGAATAACATGGTAATTCCTAAAAGCACGATGATCATGACCACATTGAATACGGCGAGGGTCACAAAATCACGGACTCTCCATCCGGTTTGGCAAATTTCCGTTTGTCGTTGCATAATAACCCCCATTCAACCCATAGATAAGTTAGTAACCAGCCCAAATTAGTTAGTACAACCTAACTTAACCCATTTTACACCGCATCCCCCTATCAAGCAATAACGACCCGGCAGTTTTGTCTCCGACGGGCATCCTTTTGTCCCGGAAGGGTATTTTTACAGAGGGACGCCAAGAGGTTATTTAAATTTAAGTGTGTTGGTTGCCAATGTTTGGAACGGCCAAAGCGTAGGGTCTTCTGTCAATTTGACGGGGAAAAGCCGGGCAAGGCCGTCCGTTCCCAAAAGGTACAGCCCTGCCGCTCCAAATAGTCGGCCAATTGTTTCAGGTCGCGGCGGTGCGCCGCTTCCCCGGCCCAGCGTTTCAACTCCAATTACATATTTCCGATTGGCAAAGTAATCACGATATCCAGCCGTTTCTCCTCGGGTCGTCTATTCCGTTAGCGCAAAACTAACCATCACCTTCAAAACCACCCGGCCGACCCGCGTCCCCTCGGGCAGTTTGGGGAAGGGAGTCGCGCGGCGCACCGTCCGCAAGGCTTCCCGGTCTAAAATCGCGAAACCGGAAGAACGCAGTATGCGGGTGTCCACTAATTTCCCGTCATGGGCCAGGACAAATTCCAGTAAGGCCTCACCTTCAATTCCCCGGTCCCGGGCCAAGCGCGGATAACGCTTTACCTTTTGAATTCTTTGATTGACCGTCTTAAGATACGCAGCGGAAACCGCCGGTCTGTCCAGGGGCGGAGCCGGGGCAGGCTTGACTACGGGCGGAGCCGGGGCAGGCTTGACTACGGGCGAAACCGGTTTTGCAACTTCCCCGGGGATGACTTGAGTGGCAGCCGACGGGATCTTAATCGGTTCCGGAAGCGCCGTTTTGACCGGTTCCGCTTCCGTTAGCACCGGTGGTTTAGCTTCCGTTTTGGCCTCGACCGGCCTTACCGGCTCGACCGGCGCCGGAGGAGGTTCCGGGAGTTTCACCACTTGGTTCGCGGGTTTTTCCTGCGGTTGGTCCGGTAATTTGGCAACCGGTTTAACCGGCGGCTTTTCAATGGGCTTGACTACCGGTTTTTCACGCGACGGTGTTTTGGGGGGCATAATCTTCTTAATCCGGGGTCGCGGCGCCGGGGCCGTCTGTATTTGTTTGGTCAAAGGAATTTCCAAAACCATCCGCATCGGCCGGTCCGGGACGGTTAAGTGCAGTGTCTCAAAACGCCAAAACGGAAACACCAACAAGCTATGTAAACCTACTGAAAGCAACAAAGTTAAAAATACCGGGTCTTTAATGCGCCTCGGCCTTGTCAAATTGTTTAGTGGAGACAACCAACTCCTCTCCTTTCGCCTGCCGCGCCAGGTCCATCACCCGTACCGCCAACCCCACCGGAACCGCCTCATCCGCCTTGAGCACCACCGTCTTACAACGGCGAAACTGCAATTCCGCCGTCAACACCGGCGTTAACTCTTGCAATTTAACCTCTTTGCGGTCGATAAAAATCCGTTTTTGCCGGTCGATCACCAGTATAACCGGCAGCTTCTCACGTTGCGGCGCGCCGGTGGCCGCTTGCGGTAAATTTAACTTTATCCCGTGTTGTGTCATAAAATTAGAAGTTAACATAAAAAATAACAACAATTGAAAAACAATATCAACCAAAGGCGAAATGTCCAAATGCATCTTCATCCGTTGCGGCCGTTCAAACTCCATATTCCACATCCTCCACCCGCGCCGGTTCGGACGCGAAGGCCAACTGTTTTTCCCCCAGCCGTTCCGTCAACAGTTGGGCCGCTTCTTTCATCCGGGCGTAATAGGTATCGATTTTTCCCTCGAAATAATGGTAAAAGACCATCGTCGGGATCGCCACCGTCAACCAGGCAGCCGTAGTAATCAAGGCTTCCCAAATTCCGCCCGCCAACATCGCCGCGTCCACTTCGCCACCCAGTTCCTGAATTTTCATAAAAGCGGCCATCATCCCGGTCACCGTCCCCAGCAAACCCAGCAACGGCGAAATATGCGCCACAATCCCCAAGCCCCGGAGATGGCCGGTCAAACGCCGCAGTTCTGCGGAACCGACCCGAGCCAAGATGTCATCCCGTTCCGCCACCGGCTTTTCCCGTACTTGCAGCCCGGCGGCGATAATCCGCATGACCGGGTCGCCGGTCGCGGTACAAAGGGTCTCCACCTCTTCCCAGCGGCCTTCCCGCAATAAACCGTTCACCTCTTCCGGGAGTCCGACGGCGC
Organism: Bacillota bacterium; assembly: GCA_050115405.1. Lineage (GTDB taxonomy): Bacteria > Bacillota > UBA4882 > UBA8346 > UBA8346 > DATCLA01. The sequence goes on along the minus strand of JASFQO010000127.1, from coordinate 2,795 downwards.
TGCCGCGGATCCGGAAAAAATAATACCAGCGTTCCAAGGCAATCGCCAATGCAATCACCGAACACAAGACAATCGGATACATCAAAAGGCCGCCTTTGCTGATCAAATCGAAAAAACTCATAGGGTCAACTCCTTATACCTACATTATCCTTGAGACCGGATAAGCAGCTTATATTTTTTTGTTAGTATTAACTAACATTTAAATATTACCTCCTATCTCAGTATCCAACTTTAATTCAACATCCTTTCCAAAAAAAAAGTAAGACTTATCGATAGATAGGCAAATATTTTTTATAGAATAAGATTTTCCAACGTACTAGTACATTATTAAATCTATTACTATTAAAAAGCATCCCCAATCCAAACAGCAAATTCCCCAACGCTTTTTAATATATTAAGATTTACACTGTACTAGGTGCAAACTATGTCTTCAATATTTAGCTGTTAGCTAATCCTAACAATATCATTATCTTTAATTTAGCACTTTTTTGGTATTTGTCAAGCCTAAAATCTAATAAATTTTTCCTCTATAAACTCACTTTCTGAATTTATTAGTCCGCCTCTTCCTCTAAAGCTCCTAACTTTTGATCTACGGCAATCAAAAAACGTTTTAAAAACTTTACCTGCTCGTCTTCTTCTTGGATTAACACCCCGTTAACCAGGTTATCAAATTCTCGGTGTAACCGCATATGATTTTCATGGGCAATCTCCCCTTTGGGAGTTAATTTTAATAAAAAACGGGACTGGTTGGTCGCGTCTTTTTCCTTAATGATAAAACCCTTTTTTTCAAGCTTAAAAAGCATCTGGGAGACCGCTCCTTTAGTGACTCCCAGACGCTGCGCCAAACCGGTGATATGAATGCCTTCATTTTCTTTGATCGCCTTAATCAGATGAATCTCCGCATAAAACAACGGCGTATCCGTCCCATAAAAACGGGTCTTGCGGTCAATCTCAAAAAACTTAAAAATCACCCTTAAAAAGGCGTAACTGATTCTTTCTTTCCGTATATTGTCAATATTCATCATAACTAAAGTATATGGTTGCTAAACCTTTTTGTCAACAACCATATTCATTTAATAACTTTTTATTCGGACGGATTTATCGGATTTTGGTTATTCCGCCGGCCCGGACAGACTTTTTAGTAACTGCACCCCTTGCAACTGCTCCGATTCCACCAGCACCGAGCAGGCTTGACTGCGGGCAAACGGCGTGCCGTCAGTGAGGCTGCCCTTGATCTCCATGCTGACATTATACAACCCTGGCTCTGGCGGCAATTGGACCTCGTTGACCATCCCCTGTTCATTATGAATCACCGCAAGGTCTTCACCCCGCTTCTCCTTGAGGCGCCCGGCGGCCCGCCTTAACCTGACCGTCGCGGCAAGCGCGTCGATATTGGCGCCACTCTCCCCGAGAGCAATCTCAGCCCCCAAATCAAAAGCGGATTTGACTTGAGCCCGCCGCCGCTTAGCCGCCTTCATCCCAAACCGCAGCGTTGACTGATAATGAACAATTAAAAAGTAGGCGTTATCCGGATCGGCGGCCATCTGCAGTTGCCAATACCCGGTTTGCGGCTTTGTGATCACAAGCCGCTTATGCGTGGCGCCCTTAAAAAATCCGGTGTCCGTATATGCCGTGTTTAGCCTGTAACCCTTGCCATCAGGAGCAATGATTTTCATCCCCGCCCGCGGGTTGGTGACTAATAGGTCAATCTCGACCCGCCGGGTTAATGAGTCCACAGGTATGTCAATTGTCGTGGCGGATGAAAGAGCGCCTCCCTGGGTAAAAAGATTGGCGACATTTGATCCGTCCGACAATTGGTTTTGTAGGCTTAAACTCCGCTTCGCGATTTGGAGACTGCTGATTTTCGGCTCAATATACCGCCAGGTTCGGCTGCCCATCCGGATACTATCATGGTTGAACTCCCTACCGGTAATAATATGGGTCGCCAAGGGATTGTGGGCGCTCGTCACTGTTACCGCCCCATCGTTATAGTCATAATCGCTTAAATACATCCCGCCCAAATACAGTTCGAAAAGAAACGGGCCCCAATCGGTCCCGGCGGCGGTATAATAAGCGACAGTTTCGGCGGCGGCCAAGTCATCGGTGACGGACCGGAAATAGGACATATAGGCGGTCTGCAGGACCTTGGTCCCGTCATTTTGGCTCTCCAACAACTGGGCCAGCCACGACGCGCCGGAGCTATAGGCCAAATCAGCCAACTGCGAACCCCAATGCGGGGTACTCAAGGTAAAAACCTTGGCGACATAGGCCGCGGCGCCATAATGCGTGATGGCCGTCTGCGCGTCAATGCCGCCCTTACTATGGCAAATCAGATTGACCTGCGCGACGCCATAATAGCGACAAATGGCTTCCAGTTGATTCCGCAAGACCGAACCGTTCCTCCACATATCGCCGGGCTCGCCGTCCGCATCCCGAAAATTGACGAAGGCGGTACGATAACCGGCTTGATAAGCGTATTGATACATATCATTGTCGCCGTAATAATTGGTAGCCCCCCACCAACTGACGGCATTGCTGTCGAGCCCCTGGACAAATACTAAAACCGGCTTATCGGGATTATAGTTTGGCGGAATCGCTCCAAGCAAATAATCGCCCTCATTCCCAGCGGGATTGACATCAATTAATTGGGGCGCGGACGGCCCGACGGCGGACCAAACTCCAAATTGGTTGACGGCAAGCATAAATAACCCGCATAACATCAGGATCACCGTCCGCTTTTTCCGATTGTTCATGAGTAACCTCCTCGTTTTGCGGCGTTAATTTTGCTTAACAAT
>JASFQO010000126.1:0-6652 GCA_050115405.1 Bacillota bacterium | reverse complement strand
GGCGCCTTGATTCCCCTGGAAGACTTGATTAAGAAACATGCTCCCCGGCTCTATGAGCACTATAAACCTTACTGGAATAAGATTAAGGAGCCTAAAGACGGCCATATCTATATTTTGCCGAATTACGGGCGTTATTACGGCGAATATAAACCGACCAACTTCTATGGGCCGGCTTTCTGGCTCCAGAAAGCGGTGTTGGCGGAGTTCGGTTATCCCAAAGTGAAGACTTTGGACGAGTATTTTGACCTGATCGTTAAATACAAACAAAAGTATCCCAAAATTGAGGGTCAGCCGACGATCGGTTTTACGGTTCTGAGCGAAGGGTGGCGGAATTTCTGTCTGAAGAATCCGCCCCAGCATCTGATCGGACATCCTAATGACGGCGGCGTCGTGGTCGACCAAAAGAACTTCAAAGCGGAAGTGTTCGCCATTAAGGATTATGCCAAACGCTATTATCGCAAACTGAACGATATGAATGCGCTGGGGATCATCGACAAAGAATCCTTTGTCATGACTTACGACCAGTATATCGCCAAATTATCCAGCGGCCGGGTTTTGGGTATGTTCGACCAACGTTGGAATTACGGGAACGCCGACACTTCGTTGCGCACCCGGGGTTTGGTGGAGCGGACCTACGCGCCCTGTCCGGTCACATTTGACGCCGAGACCCGGGACTGGTACATGGACCGGACGGTTTTAAACTTGAACTGTGGTTTCGGGATTACCAATAATTGTAAAGATTCGGTGCGTTTCCTCAAATTGCTGGACGCTTTACTGACGGAAGAATGGCAAAAGATTTTGGGATGGGGCATTTGCGGCGAAGATTATGAAAAAGACGCCAAAGGGATCTTCTATCGCACTCCCGAGCAACGGGTCCATTACGATGATCCTATGTGGAAGCTGGCGAATCGGGCGGAAGCTTTACTGGCGTATATTCCGAAGATGGAAGGGACCTTTAAAGATGGCAACACTTGCGGACCGGGAGAACAACCGGGCGAATTCTTTGCTTCTTTGAAACCTTATGAACAGAATTTTCTCAACAAGTATGGCTATAAAACCTGGGCGGATTTCTACAGCCCGGCGCCGCCAAATCCGTTTTATTATCCTGCCTGGCAGATTAATTTGATTGACGGTTCACCGGCCAAGATCGCCGAGACCAAAATGAATGATACCTCCAATAAATACCTGCCCAAAGTAATCATGGCGCGTCCCGGCGCTTTTGACAAACTGTGGAATGAATATGTCCGGGAATTTCGGAAAACCAATTATAAGGCTTATGAGGACCGGATCAACGAACAGATCCGGTGGCGGGTTAAAAATTGGAAGGTGGAGGGTGAGTGATTGCTCAATCTTGCAAAGCAAAGCGCTGAAATTAACTGGGAAAAAATAGCCGCCCAAAAGCAACTGATCTGGATGTCCGTCCCGTTTTTAATTCATGTCTTCGTCTTTGCTTATTTGCCGCTTTGGGGTTGGTTAATGGCGTTTCAAAACTATGCTCCGGCAAAGACTCTGTTTGAACAGGAATGGGTGGGTTTCCAACAATTTAAGTTTCTCTTCTTTGACGAGGGATTTTTGCAGGTGCTCCGGAACACCGTCGCCATGAGTGTGATTAACACCGCCCTTGGTTTTGTGACCGCCATTACTTTGGCGTTACTGCTCAATGAGATCAAAAATACTTTTTGTAAACGGTCCATTCAGACCATCTCTTATTTGCCGCATTTCCTTTCCACGGTCATTGTCTGCGGTTTAGTAGCCAATAGTCTGTCCACCGAAGGCGGGATTGTCAATATTGCGCTCCTGAAATTGCATTTAATTAAAGCGCCGGTCCTCTGGCTTTCCGAGGGCAAATATTTTTGGGGGATTATCGGCGCCGCTTATGTCTGGAAGGAAGTTGGCTGGAATACCATTATTTATCTCGCGGCCATAGCCGCAATCGACCCGGCGCTTTATGAAGCCGCCGCGGTGGACGGCGCTAATCGCTACCAAAAGATGCTCTTCATTACCCTGCCGGGAATTAAACCCACTTTTATGATTCTGCTCATTATGGCCATCGGCCAAATCTTGAACGCCGGATTTGAAATGCAGTATCTGTTGGGGAAACCGGTGGTAATCAATTGGTCGGAAACAATTGACATTTTTACCCTGCGTTACGGGATTAAGATCGGCAACTATTCATTGGCGACCGCCGCCGGTATTTTCAAGAGTATCGTCAATATCACTCTGCTCTTTATGGCTAATTGGATCGCCAAAAGACTGGGCGAGGAAAGGTTGCTATAAGGGGGTGGCGGTAGTGAAAAAATTTGATTTGGAAAATGTGTTGTTTAATACCTTTAATACTATTTTTATGTTGATCTTGGTAACGGTGACCTTATATCCGATCCTGAATACGGTGGCGGTTTCATTTAATGATGGCGTCGACAGCGTCCGAGGCGGGATCTATCTTTGGCCCAGGCAATTTACATTAAAGAATTATCAGGCGGTCTTTTTTACCGGCACCGTCTTTCATGCCTTTTACGTCTCGTTGGCCCGTTCGCTGTTGGCGATGGTTTTTAATATTTGTTTCACTACCATGTTGGCTTATGCGTTAAGCCGGAAGGAATTTATCTTCAGAAAGTTTATTACCGTAGCTTTTGTATTGACCATGTATTTTCACGCCGGGATGATTCCGCATTATTTTCTAATGCGCGACCTGCATCTGTTGAACAACTTTTTAGTATATGTTATTCCTACACTGGTGAGCGTTTTTAATTTAATAGTTGTCCGGACCTATATGAAGACGATTCCGGAAAGTCTGATCGAATCGGCCCGCATCGACGGGGCCGGTGATTTTCGGATTTGTTTTCAGATCATCATGCCGTTATGTAAGCCGGTGCTAGCCACGATTGCGTTATTTGTGGCGGTAGGCTCCTGGAATTCCTGGTTTGATACTTTCTTGTATTGTTCCTCCCGGCAGGAGTTGAGCACTTTGCAGTATGAGTTGATGAAACTAATGTCTTTCGCCTCGGAGACCAATTATAATCCGGCGATGGCGGTCGGCCAGACGGCCACCGGCGAGTCAATCGTGAGTATGATTACGCCCGTTTCGATCCGGGCGGCGATCACGGTGGTGGCGGCGGCACCGATTGTCTTAGCCTATCCCTTCCTGCAGAAGCATTTTATCGCCGGTTTGAATATCGGAAGCGTTAAGGAGTAGTAAGCAGCGTAAATTCAGGTTTTGGCCGGTAACGGTCCGGATCATTGGCTTCCGCTAAGCGGAGACAAGCATCCGGGCCGCTGTCCGGAGATCATTTAAGTAGGAGCGAGACATGAGTAAACTACATTATCATTCGTTTTTGGGGCGGCAGGGCAGGAACGTCGGGGGGCAACGCAACCAAGGCGCTTTTGCCGGCGGCCGGTATCGCAATCTCCTTGCGGAACTCGAATATCCGGAAGCGGAGATTCAAGCCAGGCTCGCCGCTACGTGGGATAAACTGTTTTATGGCGCTGCCGATACCCGGATCTATTACCCGGTGGGGACGGATGAAGGTTATATTCTGGATACGGGAAATCTGGATGTGCGGACCGAGGGCATGTCCTACGGCATGATGTTCTGCGTCCAAATGGACAAGAAAGAGGAGTTCGACCGGATCTGGAAATGGACGAAAAAATATATGTGGCATGCCGATGGTAAATATAGAGGATACTTTGCCTGGTCGGCCAATTCCGACGGGACCAGGCGGGCTCAAGGCCCGGCCCCGGACGGCGAAGAATATTTCGCCATGGCGTTATTTTTTGCCGCCCATCGTTGGGGAGACGGACCGGAACCCTTTGACTACAGTCGTCAGGCCAAGGATATTTTACGCGCTTGTCTGCATCGGGGCGAGTCCGGAAACGGCGATCCGATGTGGGACCGGGGTAACAAGTTGATCAAATTCGTTCCGGAAAGCGATTTTTCCGACCCTTCGTATCATTTGCCGCATTTTTATGAATTGTTTTCCTTATGGGGTGATCCGGAGGACAGCCGGTTTTGGGCCGAAGCCGCCCAGGCGAGCCGGGAATATCTGAAAAAGGCTTGCCATCCGCTGACCGGCCTCGCGCCCGAGTATGCGCATTTTGACGGGACGCCCGAACTTTCCTGGGGACATGGCGATTTTTATAGTGACGCCTATCGGGTAGCCGGCAATATCGCCCTTGATTACGAATGGTTCCGGGGCGATCCACGGGAGCGGGAGGAAGCCACGAAGATCCAATCGTTCTTTGCCCGGGTCGGGGTGGCCGATTCCTCCTACCCTAACGTTCACGACTCGCTACGCCAGTCACAAAACTATGAGTGTAAATTACCTAACGGTAATTTTCACCCTAAGTATACGATAGCCGGCGAGCCATTGGCGGAGACGGCATTGCATCCGGTAGGACTACTGGCGATGAACGCGCTGGCTTCACTGGCGGCGGAGGGGCAGAATGCGGCCATGTTTGTCCGGGCGTTTTGGGATACTCCGGTTCGCACCGGAAAGTGGCGTTACTATGATAATTGTTTATATTTTTTCAGTTTGTTGGGGTTGAGCGGTAATTACCGGATTTGGTAATTACCTTGAGGATTTAATCAATAAGGGGGTTATCCATGGATCTGCTAAATAGCGCCGGACCTTTGTTTCATAATCCCATTTTACCCGGTTTTTATCCGGACCCGTCGCTCTGCCGGGTCGGCGCGGATTACTATTTGGTTACTTCGTCGTTCTCCTATTTTCCCGGGATTCCGATCTTTCATAGTCAAGACTTGGTCCATTGGGAACAACTTGGCCATGTGTTGGACCGCCCTTCCCAACTCGATTTGGAAGGCGTGGGCCATTCGGAAGGGATCTTCGCCCCGACCATCCGTTATCATCAGGGGCTTTTTTATGTGATTACCACGAATATCTCCAAAGGCGGCAATTTTATTGTTACCGCCGCCGACCCGTCCGGACCCTGGTCCGACCCTCACTGGCTACCGGAGGCTCCGGGGATCGATCCGTCCTTATTCTTCACGACGACAGGGCAAGCTTATTATGTCGGGACCCGGCCGGCGCCCGAAGGCCCCCAGTACTATGGTAACTGGGAGATCTGGCTGCAGGAATTGGATCTGGAAAAGTTTAAGCTGACCGGAGCGGATTATCCGTTATGGCGCGGCGCGCTGCGGGAAGCGGTCTGGCCCGAGGGGCCCCATCTTTATCAGATTGGGGACTGGTATTACCTGCTGATCGCCGAAGGGGGGACCGATTACCATCACGCCGTGACCATCGCGCGGAGCCGTGATTTGACCGGCCCTTATGAAGGCAATCCCGGCAATCCCATCCTGACTCACCGGCACTTGGGAAAGGATTATCCAATTGTCAATACCGGTCATGCCGACTTGGTAGAAACCCAAAACGGCGAATGGTGGATGATAGTGTTGGCTTCGCGGCCTTATGGCGGATATTACCGCAATCTCGGGCGGGAAACTTTTTTGGTCCCGGTCCGCTGGGAGGACGAATGGCCGATTGTCAGCCCGGGAAGCGGCCGGGTCGAATGGACTTATCCGGTCCCCAATCTGCCGGATTTCTCACTGCCCTCGGCTGCAACCCGGGACCACTTTGACCGCGACCGGCTTGATTTTTGCTGGAATTTGATCCGGACGCCCCGGGAACCTTGTTTCAGTCTGACCGCGCGGCCCGGCTATTTACGTTTGCCGCTCAAACCGGAAAACTTAAGTGACCTCGGGCAACCCGCTTTTATCGGCCGGCGGCAACAACACCTTAATTTTGTAGCAGCCACCGCGTTAGAGTTTGCGCCGGAAAATGATGTGGAAACGGCCGGGATGGCTTTGATCCAAAACGACCGGTTTCATTTTCGATTTGAATATGGCTGGCGCAACGGCGAGAATGTGCTGCGCCTGGTGCGGCGCGCCGCCGGAGAGGAGACGGTCCTGGCGGAGCAAGCCTACACTGCGGCCCGGCTTTATTTGAAGATCAGCGCCTGCGGCCAGGAGTACAGCTTTGCTTACGGCGCCGACCCTGATATCCGGGAAACCTTGATCGCAAGGGTCGATGGCAGGATACTCAGCACCGACGTGGCCGGCGGATTTGTCGGGACCTATATCGGCCTCTTTGCCAGCGGCAACGGCCGGATCAGCCGCAATCACGCCGATTTTGACTGGTTTGACTATTATGGAGAAGTGGACGGGTAATCTGTTTGGCAGGAAGGCGCCGGTGTATTAAATATCTATTGACTGTTGTAGTGGGAGGGAAAGCTTTTATAAGTTCGGCTCATTCGCCAACATGATCAATCCCGCGGCCGTCAAAATCGGGGCGGCGCCGGTAGAGTTTTTTCGCGATATGATTGGGTTGAATTTAGGGCAGGATACCGCAGCGTCCTTTTCAACCTGCCGGGTTTCAAAAAGGCACCTTTGATAGTCAACAAACTGGAATTTTATACTTTTTACCAGGAGGGGATCTTGCCGCTGGAATGGCGATGTTTTGATTTAGTCTGGCTCCGGCTACGGCTAACGGTGATCTCCCTTGGGACCGGATCGAGGTTTTTTATGTCCCCAAAGGGACCATGGTCGCTGCGGCCCGTATGCTTCTTTTTTAGGTTGCTCTGTGGCACATTAATGGGTATAATGGAGATAGAAGAAATTCGCAAGAAGGGGTGAATGAGT